>JAFTZZ010000121.1 GCA_017460905.1 Acidaminococcaceae bacterium
AGAAAGAGTAGCCTAACTCAGGTATTTTTATGAGAGGATTAGCAATAAATGAGCGAAACGAATCAGCCTGACCGTAATTACAGGAAAAGAAAAACGCGCAAGAAAAAATCCCGTGGCTGTTTGTTTTTTATGGTGCTTGCCATTCTTCTGATTGCGGTGGCAGGATATGGGGCCTATCTGTATTTCTTCGGCGGCGATAAACCGGAACCGGAGAAACCTGTGCCGACCCAGACTAATGTGCAGCAGCCGGCTGGCAATCAACAGAATCAGAGTGACGCGAACCCAAAAGGCCAACAGGGAAACGCCGGTTCAGAAAGCGGCAGGAATAACGGAGCGGCGACAGACGTGAAGTATGGCACGTTGTTTGGCGATGCCAGATATCTGATTCATATTCACAAGCAGGCTTACAAATTGGAGCTGTTCGAAAAGGGAAAGACCGCGCCCGTTCGTACCTATGGCATTGCGGTTGCCAGAAATCCCGGCGACAAGCAGCGGACCGGCGACAACCGCACGCCCACTTCCTGGGGCAGGGCGGTTGCCATTTCCAAAGCGTATAAGGGTGCGGAGGCCGGTGTTCCGTCTGCCAAAGTGCCGTTCCGGGTGGAAGAGGTCTGCGACGCCAGCGACTGGACCCATGATTTTCATGACGGCAAAGGCGTCATTGCAGGCGCGTACGGTCCCTGGTTTATTTCGCTGGATACGGGCTGGGACGGCATCGGCATCCACGGCACCCACGATCCGGCTTCCATTGGCACGATGGCGTCGGAAGGCTGCCTGCGTCTGAAGAACAGCGATGTTGCAGAGCTGAAGAAGATTATTTACCGCGATAACAAGGGCGTAGGGACAAGGGTCATCATTACGGAAGAGTGAGGCGTTTTGCTAATGAGAAAATATTTTGCAGCTTTTTTATTCCTGGCAGTCTTTTTATTCGTCAACGGAAACATTGCCACAGCGTCCAATGCTTCCTCTGCAGTCAGCGCTAAACCGGTAAAGACCGAAGCGCAGAGTGAGAAGAACGGTGTAAAACCGGATTTGGAAGCGTCTGATATGCGGCAATCGGCTGGACAGGAAACCAAAACAACTTCTGCACCGGCCCTGATACGTAAGTCCGTGCAAATTACCGCTGTGGGAGACTGTACTATCGGCTGGGACGACCGGTATGCACCGGGTAACCGTTTCGATGCGTATCTGTATCAAAACGGAGGCGATTACGGATATTATCTGGCGAAGGTTCGGGATATTTTCCGCAACAGCGATTTTACCATTGCGAATCTGGAAGGAACTTTTACCTCCTACAATGTGAAAATGGAAAAGACGTTTAACTTTTCTGCGCCGGAAGGCTACAAAAACGTGCTGAAATTAGGCTGCGTGGATGCCGTCAGCCTGGGCAACAACCACACCTATGATTTTGGGGAGACCGGTTACCAGGATACCATACGGGCGCTGGACAGCATAGAAATTCCTTATTTCGGGCATGACAAATATCTGGTCAAAGAAGTCTGCGGAGTTAAGATCGGTATGTTTTCCCTGCTGGATTATGGCTGCCAGTATTATCACGAAATCGATAAGGCGCTGGCCTGGCTGAAACGCCAGAACTGCGATCTGATCATCGCTTCCATGCACTGGGGCATTGAACACACCTATGCGCAGACCTGGGCGCAGATTCAGATGGCGCATTATCTTGTGGATCATGGCGTGGACCTGGTGCTGGGCAGTCATCCTCATGTGCTGCAGGGTATTGAAAAATATAACGGAAGATACATTATTTATTCGCTGGCGAATTTCTGCTTCGGCGGCAATACAGACCCGGATGACAAGGATACCATGATTTTCCAGCAGACCTTTACTTTTGTGAACGGCGAGCTGCAGCCGGATGATAATATCAAAATTATTCCGGCTTCGGTGTCCGGCGTGAACTGGTGCAATAATTATCAGCCGGTGGTGCTGGAGGGCGCGGAAAAGCAGCGGGTGATGCATAAGATCATGCGCTACAGCTCCGGCTTTGAGTACAGGGAATAAACTCGCATCTGCTAAAGGATAGAAATATAAAATAAATAGAATAAAATTATAGAATAAAAATTAAAATATGATTGCGCCGCTTTATCCTTGTTTGGGGTAAGGCGGCGTATTGTTTTATTTCTTCAATAATTCGGTTGTGCCGCCGTATATGGCCGGGGATTTCCCCGGGTCGGACAGGTAAGGCGTCAGCAGCATGATTACTTCTGTTTTGCTTTTGCTTCGGTAACGGTTCTTGAATAATTCACCCAATACAGGGATTTTGGCTAAAAGCGGAATCTGCTGCAGCTGCTTCTGTTCTTCCTCACTGATGAGCCCGCCGATGACCAGTGTTTCCCCGTTGCGCATACGCACGTTGGTGTCGGCGGTGCGGCTGTTGATGCGGTAGTTTTTCAGTTCGCTGATCAGCGTGGGGGTGCTGACTTCGGTGTGGACAACGGATGTGATGAAGCCGTCCCTGCTGACGACCGGTGTGTATTGCAGCTTGATGCCTGCGTCTACGTATTCGGTAGAGTACGTGGATTCCCCGTTGCTGTGTTTTTCCGTGACGACCGGGATGTGACTGCCGATGAAGATGCTGGCCTCTTTGCCCGGCAGCGTGATCAGGCTGGGGGTTGCCAGCACTTTTGCCTTGCCGCTGGTAAGGAGCGCGTTCAGAGTGGCGGTAAACCGGAACTGGGACTGTGTCCGGTTTCCTAAACGGAGATGGCCTTTGTGACCGGAAGCTGAGGAAGAATTAGTATTCGATGTTTTTTCGCCGTCATTTTTGTCTGCGCTGTATTGCGGCAGCGTGTCCCAGTTCCATTGCAGTCCCAGATTTCGTTCTTCGGACTGTTCCACAGATATGATTTTGGCTTCCAGCGTTACCTGCTGCGAAGCGGCGTCGAGGCGTTGCAGCGTTTCCCTGATTTTGCGCGCTTCCGCCGGGCTGCCGTTGAACAACAGGGAATTGCTGGCTGAATCGGCCGCAATCTTTCCGCTGTTCAGAATGGACGACAATGGTTTTTGCATGTCTTCGGCACGCACATACTGTAACGGAAATGTAAAAAAGCCTGCAGCCTGCTTTTTCAGCGTGTCTTCTTTGGCAAGCAGGATTACGCCGCTGTGATCCGTGTACGTTATCCCCTGAGATGCAGCCAGAGTATCCAGCGCCGCTGCCAGCGTGACCTGCTGCAGATCCAGCGTGACAGATCCGCTTGCGCTGGTATCTGCTGCAATATTTTTCCCGGAAAGCCTGGCGAGGGCGGCCGCAACCTCCTGCAGCGAAGCATTGCGCACAGAGAGGGAAAGGAGCGGCGCGGGCTGCGGAGCATTGTAATAATTCACAACGGCTGTTGTAAAGCTTTGTGATTCATCGGCATTTGCTGACCGATTTGTGCAGTAACCGGTTATGTGAAACAATAAAGTTAAAGTAAATGAAATAAGAAATAAGGATACATTTATTCTGTGAAAAAAGTAATTCATGAAATGTGAAAAACCTCCTGTATTTATTAACATCCTGAGTAGTGGAATTATCCCTGAAGGGGCCCCTTCGAGGAGCATAGCGACGGGGGGGGAAGGAGGGATAATTCCACTATTTTTATGATTTTAGAGAAAAGAAGATTATGTTATCGCAGTTTTAACGTAACATCACTTCTGCCGTCATCTTCTTTATCCGTACAGAGCACTGCCTGTGAATCGGAAATTTCCCGCACATAATATCCGTTTTCCAACGTTTCCCCACTGCGGAAAATTCCTTGGATCTGATTCCAATGCAAGAGAATGAACCGTTCCTGTCCGTTGTCAAAGATACCGGAGATGTACGGTTCCGGTCTGTGAACGGGCGCAGGTGTGCCCGGCATCAATTTTTTGCCGGAAGAATCATGTTGCGGCGCTGTTGTTTTGTTCGGCACAGTAAGGCTGTTGGCTGCAGACAGGGAAGACGGATTTGAAGATGGCGGCTGCATTGCATTTCCTGTCTGCTTCTTTCCGGAAAGCTTCGCTTCCAGCGCTGCAGGCATAGCGAACGGATTCCGCCCGACTGCTTTTAACGCGTTGCTTTCGTACGTTATTTTCTCGTTTGCATCGGTAACTGAAATGCCTGAAGCAGGTCGTTTTCCTGTTTCAGACAATAAAATACCAGAGGCACCGTTTTTCACTGATGTCTCTGGTGTATTTTTTTGTAATTTGGCTGTGGCAGTCTCCGGCAGATTTCTGCTGCCGGCTTCTGCTTTTTTTACAGTTGCCGGTGCAGCGGGGATTACTTCGCTGCCGGTATGACAGCCTGCTGTAAAAAAAGAAAAAGCCAGAAGGACGGATATGCCTGATAAAAACTCTTTTTGTAAATGTAAATTGCTGCGCATGCGCAACCTCCTTAAGGTTCGCACGCAATGTCTGTATGTCTGCTGCTTTTAACAGAACAAGGCTATTATACAGCCGTAAACGAAAATTCAAAAGCAGATACGGCGAGAGTTCATAAACTTTTCAAAGATTTTCCCTTTTGGGTCTGTTAGAATCAGACTGTCGTGTAAAAAGGGAGATGGTTTGTTGTTACAGTATCAACTGAAAATGGAGGACGCGCCGATTTTGCGTCTGCTGGATGCTATCATCAGGAAAGGGCTGGAGGAAAAGGCCAGCGATATCCATCTGGAACCCGGAACGAAATTTGACCGGGTGCGATATCGGATTGATGGTGTATTGCAGCAGGCGCAAAGAATTCCGATGGAACGGCATGCGGCGCTGGTATCCTGCGTCAAGCTGATGGCAGGCATGGACATTGCGGAAAAACGGGCGCCGCAGGATGGCCGGGCGCAGATAACCAAAGACGGGCAGGCGGTGGATCTGCGGGTTTCTTCTCTGCCGACAATTGTGGGCGAGAAAATCGTCATCCGGATCCTGTATTCCGGTTCCCGGCAATTACATTTGGCAGACATGGGTTTTTCTATGGAAAATCTGCTGTATTACCGGACCATGTACAGGGCTTCGTACGGACTGGTCCTGCTGACCGGGCCGACCGGTAGCGGCAAGACGACAACCTTGTATGCAACGCTGCAGGAGCTGAACTGTCCGGAACGCAACATTGTCACGATCGAGGACCCGGTAGAGTACCGCATGGAAGGGATCAACCAGGTGGCGGTCAATATAAAAGCCGGTATGACGTTTGCCGGCGGTCTGCGTTCAATTTTGCGGCAGGATCCCAATGTGATCATGATCGGTGAGATTCGTGACCGGGAAACGGCAGAGATCAGTATTCAGGCGGCGCTGACCGGACATCTTGTGTTCAGTACGCTACACACGAACACGGCGGCAGGGGCCGTCACCCGCCTGCTGGATATGGGGATTGAACCGTACCTGGCAGCTTCGGCGCTGCAGGGCATAGTGGCCCAGCGGCTGGTGCGGACGCTTTGTTCAAACTGCAGGCAGGCGTATGCTCCGGGGGAAAATGCCTGGGAGCGGAAGTATCTGCAGAAGCATGCGGACGGGCAAACGCTTTCATTGTATAAGGCCGTTGGCTGCGCAGCGTGCCACCAGTCCGGCTATAAAGGACGGCTGGCGATTCACGAATTGCTGCCTGTAAACGCGGTAATAAAAAGTAAGATCATGCAACGGGTTTCCGAGCAGGAGCTGTGGAAAACGGCGAAGAGTGAGTATCCGAACCTGACTACGCTGGAAGAGGACGGCCTGCGCAAGGTACGCGAAGGCCTGACTGCGGCAGATGAACTGCTGCGCGTGCTGGGGGTGTGAATATGGACTGTCCGATTGAAGCGCTGCTGCAAAGGGCAGCGGAACTGAAAGCTTCCGATTTGCATCTTACTGCGGGAGAAGAGTCGGCAGTCCGGGTGAACGGAACGCTGACGCCGTTGAACGGATTTACCGTTGCGGGGCTGCAGAACTTTTGTGCTGAAAACCCGGATAAAGATATAACAGATGCAGTGTTCCAGCTGTTTGACCCCATGTTGCCTGAAAAACAGCGTGAACTGTTAAAAACCTCCGGTGAATGTGATTTCACCTTTGCGTTGCCTTCAGGGCAGCGTTTCCGGATCAATCTGTATTACAGCGGGGGCAGGCTGGCTGCGGCGATACGGATTATTCCCGAAAAGGTTCCGTCCTGTCAGGCGCTGGGGCTGCCGGAAGCCGTTCGCAGACTGTCTGCGCTTCAGAACGGGCTGGTCCTGGTTACCGGTGCGACCGGTTCCGGGAAGAGTACTACCTTGGCGGCGTTATTGCAGGAAATCAACCAAACCCGCGCGGCGCACATCGTGACGCTGGAGGATCCGGCAGAGTACCGGTTTATTCCTGTAAAAAGCATCATCCACCAGCGGGAGGTCGGCAATGATACGGTATCCTTTGCGTCCGGCCTGAGGGCAGCGCTGCGGGAAGACCCGGATATCATAATGGTCGGGGAACTGCGCGACCTGGAAACGATTGCCGTAGCGATAACGGCAGCGGAGACCGGTCATCTGGTGTTTGCCACGCTGCACACCCGCAGCGCTTCCGAAACGGTGAACCGGATTATTGATGTTTTTCCGGAACAGCAGCAGCGGCAGGTCCGCGTGCAGCTGGCAGGCAGCCTTCAGGCTGTTGTTACGCAGCAGCTGCTGCCGGACAGACAGGGCGGACGGACAGCCGCGTTTGAGGTCATGGTTGTTACGACGGCGCTGCGCAATCTGATCCGCGAGGGAAAGACGCAGCAGATGGATTCCTATATTCAGACGGGAAAACAGTTGGGCATGCAGACGATGGCAGAGGCAGTGGAACGGTTGAAGCGGGCGGGGAAGATTTAAGGAACCATTGATTAATGCATTCGCAAAAAGCGCCTGCAATCGCCAAGCTTATGTAATCAGAGTTTACTCGGGAATATTTCACAAATTACATTTGCGTCAATGGATGGATTCAAGTTATAATAGTACTGTCAGTATTGCGTTATTATTTTATGAGTTTATATCATTATTTTGCAAAGGAGATGCAATCATGAGCTTACTGGAAACTTTGTTGCAGTCGATGACTTCCACTTCTTCCCTGAATACCATGTCCAAACGGACCGGTGGGAATAACGATCAGATGGCGGCGCTGATTACTGCGGCACTGCCGATTTTGTTAAAAGCGCTGACCTCGAATGCTTCGACACAGTCCGGCGCGGCTTCCCTGCAGGAAGCGCTGGGGCAGCATCAGGAAACCGGTTCTGTAGCTGAGCAGCTTGAAGAGGCGGATGAAGTCGACGGCGCCAAGATCCTGCAGCATATTCTGGGCGGCAATTCCTCTTCCGTTATGAACGGATTATCCCGCCAGAGCGGTCTGAGCAATGACCAGGTCGGTTCTGCCCTGGGTGCGCTGGCCCCGGTGCTGCTCAGCAGTTTGTCCGCGGCTTCCAACCAGGCGCCGGCCCGGCAGCGGAAACCGGCCATTGACCTGAGTGACGGAATCGACGCATCGGATATTATGGGCTTTATGCAGATGATGTCTTCTGCGCAGGGCGGCGCACAGCAGCGTCAGCCGCAGAACCAGGCTTCTTTTGACGGCAGCGATTTGCTGGGCCTGCTGTCCATGCTGCAAAAATAATGCGTGAATTTCCGGTGGCTGCAGTATTACGCTGCAGCCGCCCTATTTATTTAACAGGTTTAACAGGGGAGACTGTATGACTGCGCGTAAGGGAACACGTCTGGGTAAAAAGTTAAGATGGACCTTATTGCGGGTAATCATATTGATTGTACTGGCGCTTTTTGGGCTGGAGCATTTCGGGCTGTATCCGTTGGATATGACGAGGATTAGCGATTTGAAAAACCGGATCGCCCACGCTGATAATTTTACGGAGCTGGCCTGTATTGTAAAAAATGAGTTTCGGAAAAAGCAGGGAAGCGTATTCCCTCCCGATTCATCTGACCTGCGTGCGTTAGCCCAAAACACGCCGCTGATCACGCTGGAAAACCTGCCGGAATATGAAGGCCGTTCGTTTGTGGTGTTAAACCGCAATGAGCCGGTTTTTTCCGAGGAATTCAAAGCGCGCAAGGATGCGTTTTATTCTTTCACGCCGCTGGATGCGCTGGGGCGCTGCGGGGCTGCTTACGGCAAACTGGGACCGGAGTTCCTTCCGGACCAGCCCCGGGGCCCGCTGGGCATGATCAAGCCTACAGGCTGGCGTTACACCAAATATGATGATATTGATCAGAAGTATCTGTATAACCGCTGTCACCTGCTGGCGTTCCAGCTGACCGGTGAGAACGCCAACGCGCTGAATCTGATTACGGGTACCAGGCATTTTAATGTGATCGGCATGCTGCCTTTTGAAAACCGGGTTGGCGATTATATCCGCCGGACCGGAAAGCATGTGCTGTACCGGGTGACGCCCGTTTTCAGAGGGCAGGAACTGGTGGCCCGGGGCGTAACCATGGAAGCGCTGTCTGCCGATGACGGCGGTAAAGCGGTTCATTTTCATGTGTTTGTTTACAATGTGCAGCCCGGCATCGAAATCAATTACGCCAATGGCATGAACCGCCGCAAATGAGGTCTGCTATGAAATATGTACTGGTGGCAATCAATCTGCCTGTGAAAAATCTGTTCAGACAATTTATCTACAGCCTTCCGCCCGCTTTGCTGCAGGCAGAGGAAGGCTGGCGCGTGATCGTGCCTTTCGGGCCGCAGAAGGTGGAAGGCTTCGTGGTGCGCTCGTATGCGGAACAGGAAGCAGTGGAACTGCTGCGCAGGGAAAATCCTGATTTTTCACCGGTTAAAATAAAACCGGTAATTGCGGCGCTGGGAACCCGTTCCTGGTTTTCGCGGGAAATGCTGGCAACGGCAAAGTGGCTGAGCCGGTATTATATGTGTTCGCTGGCGGAGGCCATGCGTCTCTTCATTCCCGGCAAAAGCAGCATCAAACGGCAGCCGGTGTATAAGGACGGAAAACTGATTGCGTATGAAATAGAAGAAAGACTGAAAGCAAAAACCGTGCTGGCCTATACGGTTACAGAGGCGGGCAGGGCTGCGCTGCAGGCAGAAAACAAACGGGCCAGGGCACAGATGTCCGCATTGCGGCAGCTTGCGGAAAGAACGGAGCCGCTGGATGTGAAGGAAGCGGAAGCACTGCGTATCAGCAGCGCCACATTGCGCACGCTGGCGGAAAAAGGCTGGGCCTGCCGTACGGAAAAGCGTCTGCTGCGCAACAGCTATGACCGGCAGGCGGAACGGACAGAGACGCTGCAGCTGACCGGGGAACAGGCAAACGCGGTGGCTGCGGTTACGGATTCGCTGCAATCGGCATTTGCAAACCGTAATAGCGTATGTGGGATTCCCCGCGAATTTTTGCTGCAGGGCATTACCGGCAGCGGCAAGACAGAGGTCTACCTGCGGGCGACGGAATACGCTTTGAAGCAGGGAAAACAGGTACTGGTCCTGGTACCGGAAATTGCGCTGACCGCGCAGATCGTACGGCGTTTCCAGGTTTGGTTCCGGAATGAAGTGGCGGTAGCCCACAGCAAGCTGTCCCAGAATGAGCGGGGTGATGTCTGGTATAAAATGCTGACAGGCGAGGCAAATGTGCTCATCGGTGTCCGCAGCGCGGTGTTCGCACCGTTTAAAGACCTGGGGCTTGTGATTATCGACGAAGAGCAGGAAAACAGCTATAAGCAGGAAGAACGGCCTGCCTACCATGCCAGGGAGGTGGCCCGCTGCCGCTGTCAGCACAGCGGCGCGGTACTGCTGATGGGCAGTGCGACGCCTTCACTGGAAACGTATTACCGCGCCTCTTCCGGCAGTATCGGCTATTTGAAGCTGACGGAACGGCCGGGCGGTTCGCTTTTGCCTGAGGTACAGGTTGTGGATATGCGGGAAGAGCTGGCCCAGAAGAACTTTTCCGTGATTTCCCGGAAGCTGCGCCGGGAAATCATTGCGTCGGTCCACGCGGGGCAGCAGGCCATCGTTTTGCTGAACCGGCGGGGCTTTTCGACGTTCGTGATGTGCCGGGACTGCGGGGAGACGCTGACCTGTCCGCACTGTGCGGTGAGCCTGGTGTATCATGCGGATGAGCAGCTGATGCGCTGTCATTACTGCGGCAACACGTATCCGGTCCCGCAGGTCTGTCCTGCCTGCGGCAGCCGGCGTATCCGGTTTTTTGGCAGCGGAACGCAAAAAGCGGAGATGGAGATCAGCCAGATGCCGGATGTAACGGTGCTGCGCATGGATCAGGACAGCACGGCAGCCAAGCTGGCCCATGAGGAGATTATCCGGAAGTTTGCAGCCAAAGAAGCCAATGTGCTGCTGGGTACCCAGATGGTAGCGAAAGGTCACGATATCAGCAATGTTACGCTGGTAGGCATCCTGGCGGCGGACAGCACCCTGAACCTGCCGGACTTCCGCGCATCGGAACGGGGCTTTGCGCTGCTGACCCAGGCGGCCGGACGGGCCGGACGCGGCGATAAGCCGGGACGCGTTGTCCTGCAGACCTACGATCCGGAAAACCAGATCATAGCCCTTGCGGCAAAACAGGATTACGAAACCTTTGCGCAGCAGGAGCTGGAACGGCGCAGGGAAGTGATGTATCCGCCCTTCAGTGAAATCCTGAAGCTGACGATGGTGGATAAGGATGAAGAAAAGGCCTGGAAGCTGGCCGATGCGGTAGCAGCATTTTTGCGCGATCATTATCAGGCGGAACAGTGGGAACGGACGGAAATTTTAGGGCCGTTTCCTTCCGGTGTGGCGAAGGTCCGCGATTTGTACCGTATCAATATTGTGATCAAGTCCCAGGCAATGGAAAAAGTCAAAGTCTGCCTGTGGTCCAGTGAGTATAAAATCATGAGGAATATTTATTTTGATGTGGATCCCATTACGGCAATTTGAGACGTGATACGTACCGAACTTTGCTTTTATATATAGATAATTTTAAAAAATAGCTGATCTGTGATATAATAAAATGTATTGAACTTTATTCCTGTAATTATCAGGAACCCTTTAAACAGGAATTTTAATGCGGTCAGCAGTTTTTTTGTTGAAGGCAGTATAAACCGAGCTTAATTTACAGTATATATTCCGGGAGGAAACATGGCGGTTCTGGAAATAAAAAAAGCGGGCGATCCGGTTCTGAAAAAGGTCTGTGAACCGGTGAAGCGCGTCGACAAAAAAGTAAAACGTATCCTGAAGGATATGGCGGATACGTTGTATAAATCGAAAAACGGGATTGGACTGGCTGCGCCGCAGGTAGGTATCCTGCAACGGATCGTTGTAATCGATCTGCAGGACGGCAACGGGCTGCTGGAACTGATCAATCCCGTCATCACCAAAAGAGAAGGTTCGCAGATCGTGGGGGAAGGCTGTCTGTCTGTGCCTGATTTTGAGGGCGATGTAGAGCGTGCGGAATATGTGGAATGCGAATATACGGACACCAAGGGCAAAAAGCAGTTTATTGCTACGGACGGCCTGCTGGCCATCTGCCTGCAGCATGAAACGGATCATCTGGACGGTATTTTGTTTACGGACAAAGCGGTAACGATTACCCTGAAAGCGCCGGAGGATTAATGTATGTGGAATGTTGTTTTTATGGGCACTCCTGATTTTGCCACAGGTTCCCTGCAGGCGTTGCTGGAAGACGGCCGGTATCATATCCAGGCCGTTGTCACCCAGCCGGACCGGCCGAAAGGGCGGGGCCAGAAAATGGTGGAGACGCCTGTCAAAGCCTTTGCGTTACAGCATGGACTGCCGGTTTTCCAGCCCCTGAAGGTAAAAGAGCCGGCGTTTGTTGAACTGCTGAAAGAATGGAATCCGGATTTTATTGTCGTCGCTGCCTTCGGGCAGTTCCTGACACAGGAAATTTTGGATATTCCCCGTTACGGCTGTATCAACGTGCATGCCTCGCTGCTGCCGAAATATCGCGGCGCCGCGCCGATCCAGTATGCGATCATCAACGGCGAAAAGGAAAGCGGCGTCACCATCATGCGTATGGAAAAGGGCATGGATACCGGCGCTATGTACAGCAGGGTGGTTGTACCTATTGCTGAGGAAATGAACTTTGCCCAGCTGCATGATGCGCTGATGGAAAAAGGCGCCCGGCTGCTGTCGGAGACGCTTCCCCGTATTGCAGACGGACTGCAGCCGGAGGTGCAGGATGAAGCTGCTGTTTCCATGGCCACGCTGCTGACGAAAGAGATGGCCCGCATTGACTGGAGTTCTCCGGCGCAGGCGGTTCATGATATGGTCCGGGGGTTTGATCCCGTGCCGGGGGCGTTCACCTGTATGCCGGACGGTAAATTGCTGAAGGTTTGGGAAACGCGGGTTACCGGCATAAAGACGGCAAAGGCGCCGGGGACTGTAGCAGCGGTGACTAAAAAGGAATTTACCGTGGCCTGCGGCGATGAGGTGCTGCGGATCCTGACCGTGCAGCCTGAATCCAAAAAGCGTATGCCGGCCGCTGTCTTTTTAAATGGGCACGGCGTTAAAGAGGGGGATGTTTTGGGAGTTCTTCCCTGAAATGTTGTTTTGTTTGCAGTAAGGAGAAATAAGCTTTATGGTATCTGCGGTAGAGATGACGGTCAATCCTAAAAAAAGGGTGTTTCTGGCTCTGGTTCTGTTCAGTGCGATCGTGACCGCTGTTCTGTTGTTTTTTATCTGGAAAGTTACTTATCTGGGGTTTGAAGCCATAAGCCAGATTTTGCCAACGGTTTTCGGCTTTATTGTTTCCGGCGCGGTCCTGTTCCTTTTTGTGGGTGAGCTGGCTATCGTTTTGGCGATCCTGGGCATGCCGCTGCCGAAAATATTGTATTTCTGGTCCTGGAAAGCGATCAACTTCCTGTTTCCGTTTGCAGTGGGACTGGGACGCATTCTTAATATTCCCAGGGAAAAGGTGGAGCAGAGCTTTGTGGCGGTGAACAATGCGCTGGTGAAGCAGCATCACGTCAAGGTTCCCTCTGACCGCCTTCTGATCCTGACGCCCCACTGCCTGCAGCTGGATACCTGCCCCCGCAAGATCACCCGCGACATCGAAAACTGCCGTCAGTGCGGCGGCTGCTGTGTCGGCGGTTTATTAGGCCTGTGCCATAAATATCATATGCATTTTGTGGTAGCGACCGGCGGAACACTGGCCCGTCAGATGGTGGCAAAAGCACGTCCCAAGGCAATCATTGCGGTGGCCTGTGAACGGGATCTGACCAGCGGCATCCAGGACGTGTTCCCGATTCCGGTGATTGCCATTTTTAATGAACGTCCCTTTGGCCCCTGTTTTAATACAAGGGTAGATATCAACAGGGTAGAAGAAGCAATTAAAATGTTAAGTGAGGATATACCGGAAGATGCCAGCGCGTAATAAACAGCCTGCAGTATCCCTGCAGTTAAAAAATCCCTCAAACGGCAGGGAAGCGGCATTGCATGTGCTGCTGCAGGTCTGGTTTGACGGAGCGTATACGGCGATTGCGCTGAACCGCGTACTGCGTCTGGCGAAGCTGGAAGAGCTGGACCGCCGGTTTGCTACAGAACTGGCAAACGGAGCGGTGAAAGCAAAGGGGACGCTGGATTTCCTGCTGGCACAGCTCGTCGACCGTCCTGTAAAAAAGCTGGAGCCTGTGATTTACTGTATATTGCATCTGGGGCTGTATCAGATTTTTTATATGGAGCGTATCCCTGTTTCCGCTGCCTGTAACGAAAGCGTGAATATGGCGAAACGATTCAGCCATAAGGGAACCGATAAATTTGTGAACGGGGTGCTGCGCAGCAGCCTCCGGCAGAGGGAAACCCTGATGGCAGAGATCCGGCAGGAGGATTCGTTACTGCACTGCCATCCCGGATGGCTGCTGAACCGCTGGCAAAAGCAGTTCGGGGCAGAGGAGGCCAGAGAACTGTGCCGGTGGGATAACGGACCGGCAGCGTTAAGCCTGCGTGTCAACATGGTGGTAACGACCCGGGACGCTTTTTTGCAGGATCTGCGGGAAGCGGGCTGTGACGCCGAAGTTTCGCTGTGGTGCCCGGACGGTGTCCTGATTACAAAATCGCCGGGGCTTCCGGCCTTGCTGCGTTTATTTCCGCACAGCTTCTATGTGCAGGATGAAAGCTCCATGCTGCCTGGGTATGTCATGCAACCGCGGCCGGGCGAATGCATTCTGGATCTGTGCAGCGCGCCGGGAGGCAAGGCGACCCATATTGCGGCGTTGATGGAAAACAGCGGGCAGGTGACTGCTTGTGACATCTATCCCCATAAGCTGAAATTGATAGAAGAAAATGCGGCAAGGTTAAGGTTAGATACCATAAAGACCGTATTGCAGGACGGTACGCGCCTGCAGGAAGAGTGGAAGGAAAAATTCGACCGGGTGCTGGTGGATGCGCCCTGTTCCGGTCTGGGAGTGCTGCGGCGGCGGGCCGAAGCGCGCTGGACTAAAACGGAAAAGGGCCTGCAGGAATTTCCGCCCCTGCAGCGAAAGCTGCTGGAAAACGGTGCGGAATATGTGAAGCCGGGAGGGATCCTGGTGTACAGTACCTGTACGATTGAAGATAACGAAAACCGGAAGCAGATTGCGGGTTTTCTGGCACAGCATAAAGACTGGAAACAATGTGTCTTTCCGCATCCCCGTACCGGGGAACCGGTAAATGAATTGCAGCTGCTGCCGCAGCGTGACGGTACAGATGGATTCTACATCACTGTTTTACAGAAAGAGAAGTAAAGAACATATCATTTATGAAAAAGGAAATTTTCGGACTGCCGATGCATGAACTGCAAACGGCATTGGCGGAACTGGGCTTTAAAAAATTTCGCGCAAAACAGATATACGACTGGCTGTACCGGAAATGTATCTTTGATTTTGCGCAGATGACGAATTTGGGCAAAGCGGAGCGGGAACTGCTGCAGGAACGCTTTTCCGTGCTCCCGGCTGCAGTCAGCATTGTGCGCAGGCTGGATTCTTCTGACGGGCTGACGCATAAGCTTCTATTGGAGCTGCCGGACGGGAACGCCATTGAAACGGTGCTGATGCATCATGATTACGGTTACAGCGTCTGTGTGTCCAGCCAGGCGGGCTGCGATATGCACTGTGCGTTTTGCGCCAGCGGGCTGAACGGCGCGGTGCGCAATCTGACCGTTGCTGAAATTTTGACGCAGGTGTATGTTTTCAATGCGCAGCTGTATCCGCAACAGGAACGGGTAAGCCGCGTCGTCGTCATGGGCAGCGGGGAACCGATGCTGAATTTTGACGCGGTTTTCGGGGCGCTGCAGTTTCTGCACCAGACAGATGTGGCGAATATAAGCTATCGCAACATGACGGTTTCTACCTGCGGGATCGTTCCGGGAATCGAAAGGATGCAGGCGCTGGGCCTGCCCATCAGCCTGGCTGTTTCCCTGCACGCTGTAAAGCCGGACTTGCGTACGGAGCTGATGCCGGTAAATAAGGGCTATCCGTTTCCGGATGTGATTGCGGCGGCGGAACGGTATGCCCGAAGCAGCGGCCGCCAGGTGACCTATGAATATATTTTGCTTAGGGACATGAATGACAGCGATGCGGATGCGGAATTGCTGGCGGAATATTTGCGGTATAAGGAAGCCGGCGTAAATCTGATCCCGGTGAACCCGATACCGGAAAAAGGGTTTTACTGGCCTGATAAAAAACGGATAGAACGGTTTTTATCCATTTTGCAGCGGCATCGTATTCACGCAACAGTACGAAAAGAAATGGGTAAAGATATCAATGCGGCCTGCGGACAGCTGCGGGCAGCGTTTGCGGAAGAGAAATATTGCCGGAAGTGAACTGACAGGAGGTTTGATTATGTCAGTAGCTGCGCGGACCCATAAGGGAAGGGTCCGGAGTAATAATGAAGACAGCCTGTTGCTGGAGCGTCCGTACCTGTTTGCCATAGCAGACGGCATGGGCGGTTATAATGCCGGAGAGGTGGCCAGCAGGCTGGCGTTGGACAAGTTAAAATCAGAAAAAGAAGACTTATACGGAAAAACAGGTTTTGCCCTGGTATCGAAATTGTATCAGGTCATGCGTGATATTAACAA
>JAFTZZ010000122.1 GCA_017460905.1 Acidaminococcaceae bacterium
AATTTAGGACAAATACACGTTATCAGTTTTACGGAAGCATTGCTTTAAACATAAGCAAATTCTGATTTGGAGAGGAAAATATATGAGTATTAACAACAAAAAATTGGTCTTAACCGTTCTTACTGCGGTCTTACTTTTTACAGCAATTCTCGGCGGCTGCAGCCAGAAGAAAAAAGAAACGCAAACGAACAAAGGCTACAGTGTCACCGACGAATTCGGACACACTTTGCATTTTACGGAAAAGCCAAGATTCGTTTTGGGAAATACGGCAAACATTGAAGAAATCCTGATTGATCTGGTTACCCCGGAACGCATGTCGGCCATCTCCGAATCTAACCTGAATAAAGACTTTTCCCTGATTGCAGATAAAGCGGAAAAAGTGAAAAAGAAAATCCCGGACAGAGCTTCCATCGAAACAGTTGTCGCGCTGCACCCGGATTTATTTTTCATGCAGATAAAAACCGACCAGGCTATGGCTGATACGCTTACGGAAATGGGTATCAGGGTATACCGGATGAAGACCCCTGTAACACTGGAAACAATACGCAAACGTATTCAGGAAATGAGCATCGCCGTCGGCGAACCGGAACGAGGCGCGGCTATGGTGCAGGAACTGGACCAGAAAATTGCCAATGTCAAAAAGCGTACGGGAAATATCCCCAAAGAAAAACGAAAAAAGGTCATCGCCTTTTCCAGTTTGGGCGCATCGGGCAGCAGGACCGGTGTTTTTCATGAAATCTGCGAGGAAAGCGGCGTAATCAACGGCGGCGCGATGGCCGGCATTGAGTACGCCGCAAAGATCAGCGATGAACAGATCATTAAAGTTGACCCTGATATATTCGTTGTTACGGATGAGGGCCCGGAGAACGGACATGGGGAAGCAACCGTAAAAAAGATACTGGCAGACGAGGCCCTGAAAAATGTAAAAGCCTCGAAAGACCGGCGTTTTATTTATCTGAAAGCACGCTACAGAATCGCTAATTCCCAGCATTTCGGCGATGCGGTCACAGCGATAGCCAAAGGCGCCTATCCTGAATTATTCGAAAACTGATATATCAGTCCGCCTGTTCTTCCAGTTCCCCTTCCAATTCCATATATAATTTACGCAAGGCATCCTTCGTTTCCGGCAGCGCTTTCCACATGCCCCGCTGCTCTGCCTCCAGCAGTTTTTCCGCAACACGGTGCAGCGCCCAGGGGTTCACTTCGTTCATCCATTCCCGGATTTCCGGATCCAGCGCCAGCTTCTTCGCAAAGCCTTCGTACATCCAGTCCTCCAGCACCTCGCTGGTGCAGTCCCAGCCATAGGCATGGGCCACCAGGTTCGCCAGGTCCGAGGCTCCTTTATACCCGTGTTTTTTCATGCCCTGAATGTATTTGGGATTCATGCTTTCCCCACGGAAGACACGCCGTATCTCTTCCCCCAGGCTGCGTGTCTCCGCCTTGGCGCGGTCCGCGCTGTCACCGATATAGCATCTGGGCATCTTCCCGCGGATGCTGTGCACCGCGGCGTTCATGCCGCCGCAATAGGCATTGAAGTCATCGGAATTTAAGAGATGCACTTCATGGTTATCCGTATTCTTGATCGTAATTTCAATCGTTGCAAGGCGTTTCCTGAACAGCTGCGGCAGGAAGGCGCCCTGCATTTTTTTGCCGTAAACATGGGCGCCCCAGCGTACATACACATCTGCCAGGTCGTGCACCGATTCCCAGTTTTTTGCTTCAATCATATGCGCCACACCGGCGCCGTACCCGCCGGGCGGACAGCCGAAGATACGCCAGGAAGCCTGCTCGTACGCCGTTTCCTGATCGGCGCCTTCCTTCTCAAGCTCTGCCGCATCCTGCTCCACATGCTTTTTGATATAGTTCTCTTCCCAGGATTCGTCCAGCCCTTTCACCAGGTTGACCGCCTCCTCCATCAGTTCCATGACGGAAGGCATCGTGTCCCGGAACAGGCCGCTGATCCGCGCGGTCACGTCAATACGGGGACGCTGCAACTCCTGTAACGGAATCACTTCCAGCCCGTTAACACGCAGACTGCCCCGCTGCCAGACAGGGCGCACCCCCATCAGATAGAAAAATTCCGCAATATCCTGTCCGTTGCTGCGCATGTTAGAATCAGACCAGATCACCATACCGATGCTCTCCGGATAATGCCCTTCTTCTTTTATAAAACGGCTCACTGCCTGCTCCGCCAGCAGCTTACCCAAGTCCCAGGCCACCGGTGTCGGCAGGTTATAGGGATCCACACCGTAAAAGTTACGGCCCGTAGGCAGGATATCGGCCCGGCCGCTGGTGGGTGCGCCACCCGGTCCCGGTTCGATAAATTCACCATTCAGGGCCCGTAACGTATTGGTAATTTCTTGCTTCGTCTTCGCCAGATCCGGCGCCAGCTTATTAACGATAAAATATGAAATCGTTTTCAGGTCTGCCGCTGCCGCCTCGTTCAGAGGCAGGCTTTTAATCAAATCAGAAGCCAGCAGGGATTCAGCCGCCCTTGCGTCCAGGCCCTGCTCCATTAAAAATTCCACAATCTGCGTGCAGATATCCCACACCCGGTCCAGCAGCCGGGCACAGGTCTG
>JAFTZZ010000123.1 GCA_017460905.1 Acidaminococcaceae bacterium
ACCGTCATACACAAATCTGTATGTCCGGTTCGCCGCTAAGTATCCTGCCGTTATCGCTGCGCCCCTGTACTGGATTGCCTTTGCGCCGGTACTATTGACGTTCAACGTCGGATTGGCCGCTGTATTGGTTACAGTGAATTTTACAGTAACCTCCGCTCCCGTTATTAACCTGTAATTTGGCAAATTTACAGATTTTGCTGCTGTGGCTGCCGGAGTAGAACATTCCGCATAATGTTTAATGTCCGTCTCTCTGCTAAGCAATACCCCATCTATAGTTCTGGCTGTAAGATCATCCATAAGCGATTCATGGTCATAGAGGATCGCATCAATTATATCTGCATTCATATTTAATACATTTATATCTGCGACATTTTCATAACCAGGCTTATATAAATTATAATGCTCTGTAGTATCCAAGCCTGTCACATCAGTTTCATACGTAACTGCCATTTTTAACCCTCCTGTATCTGAACTATATCGCCCCATGTTTTATCATATAAGAATCCCCAGGTAACCGGGCGCCAGTTTCCCCATACGTAATAAACAAACGTATAGAAAATAGCAATGTGCGCCGGTTTTACCGTTTCGAGTGCATCCTGCAATCCTTTCAAGTCTGTCGGTACTCCGACAGGACTGTTAAACATTGCATGAATACGACCGCTTTCGAATGTCAGCGTAACTAAGTCATTATGCCAGCTGTTGACTACTTCCTGTAACAGTGTTAAGTCTACCTTCCCTGTTCCTATCCATTTTGCACGGATAGCTGCGCGCCGGTCTTCCCACGTTTGAGCCCTTCGTGCGGTGATTGCTGCTTCAATTTCATAATTTTGAACTTGCTTTTCACTGCATGTGTCAAAATAATTATTATCAAATATGTCATCAAGATATGTTTCAATTTCATCCAGCTTAATGCCCGCAGCCTTAAATAATTCATTCACCCATCTGTCCGTGCGATACAGCTTATGTAAGGTTGATATCATGTATTCTTTATTCAGTAATGTCATTGACATCCACCTCGCTAAGCACAGCAACCGATTTCTCCGGAATCGCTACGCGAACGGTTCCACCATTGACGATCAGGTTATTGTAATCTTCAACACCTTCGGTATTGATTAAGACATCACCAATTTTACCAACCGATACCCAGCTGCTTTTAAATGCGATTTCTTTTAAATATGCAGCAATATTGATGGCAATCGCCTGACGGACGGTTTCCAGTTCTGCGGCCCCTCTCAAAATAATATCTGCACTCACAATAATATTTAACGGTGTTGCCGCTGTAACAGTGCAATAGGCTCCAATCGGCGCAGCACCTTCTCCCGTACCTCCCTGCCCAGGGTCAATATACTCCTGCACCTGATTAATTAAATCATGCCCGGGAACCAACCCGTCGCTGTCAACGATAATTACTTGTACCGTATTATCCCCCTGCCAGAGCGGGAATACCTTGGCTTCTCCTACCCCGCTAATTTCTTTTGCCCACTGTTTGTAATGATAAATGTTGCCGCTGGTAGCCGGCTCCCGCAAAACTTCATAATAACGCTTTCGAAAACTATTATCAGTTTCTGCCTCATAACCGCCTTCCATCGCTTCCATATTAATTACCTTAGCTATTCCTGCCAATGTTACTGGCATTTCAGTGATCGTTTCCGCTGCAACATTTCCTGCGGCGCCAGAAATGACAGCTTGTACTGCGACAACACTCCCTGCAGTTACTTCCTTCGTTTCTGTAGACATAAACTGGACATTGCCGCTGGTTGAGAACAAATCTCCTTTATTAATCGTTCCGTCACCTGTCAGAATGGTAATATATCCTTTGGCATAAGTCGCTGCTTTTCTTGTCAGCCCTTTCCGCTGATATACGAAACGCTCAAGAACCGTTCCCTCAAGATTATCTACATTCAGAAGTTTTTCGACTTCAAAAGCTTTATCCCACAGCTTTTTCAATCCGAGCGCTGCTGCTTTAAGCAAATCCCAAGTAGGAAACCCTTCCGTTTTCTGATATGTGTTGGAGACAGCATCCAGCATTTCCTGTAAGATTGTTTCTACAGTTTTAATAGACATCGCTGATGGTCGCCTCCTCTCCTGTATTTGTTTTTACCGTAAAAGAAAATGTCCCTTTGTTGAATTGCCAATCATATACAGCATCCACACAAGGACATTTATTCAAAATACCTTCCGTTATTCTTCTTTTAATTTCAGACACAATTACCGTTCGTGGTAAGCGCCAACCTACTAAATCCTCTGTATCTACGCCAAATGTTTCCGTATAAATCTTATACGCGTTAACCTTAGTCGATATAAAAAGACGGATCCATTGTTTTATAGCATCCAGCTGTGTTAATTCTTCATTAACTCCATCCGTAAAAACAAATTCCTTTTTATCATAATCAAACGCAAACGACCTTCCAACTTTTGTGGCAAGTTTCACGTCCGTACTTACACCGACTTCCTGATTTTCACTGCCGGCCGTATCTATACTGATCCTAATCGCAGCCATAACATTATCGTCTGGGAACATTACGCCACCCCTTTCACAATATCAACAATAAAAAAATGTTGTTCCGATTCATCGGGCACTACCATGACATAATCCCCGGCTTTCCACACCGCATCCAGATGAACATTCCCAGTGCCGTTAAGACTGTATGACCCTCCGCCATGTTTACAGCTTACGTCAATACTTCCGTTTTCTGACAATTTGTATTGCGAACTGCGTTCTAACAATTGGTTACAAATATAACCATTTTCACTTGTAATAAAAAATCTGCCGTCCTGGATAGAAATCTTTACCGGATCGACAGATATAACCTTGCCCAGCATGGCGCCCATTTTAGGATGATTGTCACGCTTTTTTAGTTCTTTGGCAAAATTAACTTCCCAGCTATCCATTCGCAGTCGCCTCCAAATCCAAAACCATAAAATGATTGTTGTTGGAATAACTGTGCGTACAGTTTTTTATTAAAAAAGTCCCAACAAGATTAATCAATGGTTGATTAAAAACAAGACTCCTTCCGGATCGGATTGAATCATCCCCAAACAGCTTAACTGTCTGCTTGGTCCGTACTCTGTCATTTTCTGCTAAAATTTTTTGGGCGATCTGGTTTGCTTTCGCAGCTTGTTTGTCTTGAACTTTTTCGATTTTCTGCAACAGTCCAAACTGCCTAATGTGTTCATCATCCTGAGCAGTCGCCCATATCTGGGTATGCTTTTCTTTGGAACTGACAACCTTAACCTTATTTTTCATATCACCCATGGTGGCCGTCATGCTAAATTCTCCAGGATATTCCGTTACATCAAATGACCCTTCCCCTGTTACAGGAGTATATTCAGCCGTTAATATCAAGTCTTTATACAGTTCAACGTAAAGCTTATTTTCCCTGACTTCAAACCGTACTTTATTGCCGGTTTCATCTGTATATTGCTTGATTATATCGCGAATAATCTCAGATACCGGTTGCCCATCGTAAATCTTTTTAATCAACGTAGGCATACTGCAGACGTCGCCAACAGGTATACTCTGCCTTTCGCACAGTTGCTTTATAGCCGTATCCGCGCTAACGTCATTATACTGAATCATTTCTTCCGATTTATTGAGATAAAATGCAAAGTCGTAGGCGGTCCAGCTCCTTTTGCTCATACCGCTTTGGTTTAAATCGGTGATAATCCCTTCAAACACTGTCTTATTATTATTGCTAAAAACAACCTTCCCGCCTATTGCAACTTCCATTCCAGAAAAATTGGGGTCTATCGGATTTGCCATTTGGTCAAATTTAAAGTCCATCCCTAACGCATCTACATTATCAGACCGGCTATAATTGGACGTTACAGCAGTAATATCTGTTGCTTCCCCATCTACATCAATATAAATTAACCTGACTGCCATTTAATCACCTGATTCTTTATCACCGGATATTCACAACACTGCAATTTGTAATGGATATCTCCCATTTTATCTGTATAGTGTGTAAAATTATCAATTAATACCAGCATATTCAGCAAATCCTGACCATTTGCATACACCATGATACAGCGTATCGGTTTAAGTAATTTACGGTTTCGTACAAAAAAATTCAGGCACTGTACCCCACCGGTGCCGTATGGCCGTGTAAAACTGTATTGTCGCGTTGGCCAAAAAGATTCCAATGTGAATTTACGCAATCCCATATTGCCAATTATTTTCAGGTCCCCGGTAATCGCTTCGAAAACTTCATTGTTTTGCGGCTCTTCAATCTCCGGCCCCGGATTCGCTACAATCGGCATAACAATCGCGTCTCTGTCACAAATAAAACTGATCTCTATACGACCATGCGCCGCAGATTTCTTCCCGGCGTTTGTTACAGCCTGTGAGCTAAGAATTGCATTACCTAAAAGCTCTCCAAATAATCCCACCGCTGCCACCTCCTACATGTTTGCCAGAGCCATCTGCACCCGGCGGGCAAATACTTCACCGCACTGGTTCACAAATTCTTCATTTCCAATCACGTTTCCCTGAATGGTCACATCTATATGTATCTGAGGAGAATTTCCTTGATTTTCAGATTTTTCTGCACCAGGATCCCATTGCCGTGATTCTTTATCTCGCTGCGTAATCGTCGCCGTTCCCAAATACGGATTTTCTTTAACTAATGGATTGATATTATTTCCACCAGTATTAACGTTGGAAAAAAGTCTGTGAGTAAACCCCATAACTACATCTAAGGGCTTTTTAACAATTGCCAACAAATCAGATTTATTCGTCTGCTGTTTTTCAACCTCTGGTAAAATAGGTTTTAAATTAAATTCCGGCAGGCGAATTTCCGAAGTCTTACCTGCATTATCTTTGCTATTGACTACGGAAGAAAATATATCCATTATTTCCATCGCTTTATCCAAGGATGCGTGTTGAAGCTTTACTGGCACAGATTCTTCTGCCGAAACCTCTTTTCTTTCGTTTCCTTGCCGTCCTAAACTGCCGGCTGCAGCCTGTTGAATGCTTTTATCATGGGGAATAATTTGGCTTCCTGATGGCAGATTAATGATCTCGCCGCGCCCGCCTTCATTTACTTCAGCAGGCCCGCCGGAAAAATATTCTGTTCCGGTTGCAAAACTTCCGACCGGTGTAACGCGTGGTGCAAAGTTGGTCCCGCCGATACCAGGTACCCAGTCCGGAACTTTAAAATCAATACTATTAATCCCGGAAATAATCCGGTTCACCATTTCAATAATCATATTCAACGGCGCTTTTGCCATTGCTACCAGTCCATTGAATACGCCTGCAAAAATTTGCTGAATTCCACTCCATGCCCGGTCCCAGTCCATTGTGAACGTTCCGGCAATAAAATCAATGATTCCCTTTAAAATCATTATGCTATCATCCAATACTGATGCCAGCGTATTAAACCATATAGCAGGAATTCCCCCGATTTCCTTGTTAATATAATCAATGAAAGCTCTGAATCTTTCAGAAACCGCTGCCAAAACTGTGTTTACTGCGTTGCTAATAATTGTGGCTTTGGTTAACTCATCCCAGAATTCGGATACCGCCGTTTTTAACCGTTCCCAGCTTTTAACCATACCGGAGCCGGCAGCTTTCATTAAATCCCAAAGCCCGTCTACCGCATTACGGAATGCTTCACAACGATGATACAGTATAAGAAATACCGCAATTAAAGCAGTTACCGCAAAGACGACAATTGTAATAGGATTGGCCGCAAGCACGAAATTCATAATTCCACCGGCCGCAGATACGCCTTTCATTGCTAATCTAAGAGTTTTAAGTGATTCCGCTGCTGTCGTGGCTACATGCCATGCAGCAAATCCGCCTGCAATATTCATCAAAAGCGCTGATAAAAGAACTCCGTTATCAATAAGAAACCCAAAAACCGGCTCGATAAAGGAAATAACAGTATCTAAACAATCGAAGATTACATCAAGAATTTCCAAAATTTTTGATGTAAATGCTTCCGTCTTCGGGGTCCATTCGCTAATTTTTTGGTCAATCCTGTCCAATAATGGTAAAATTTTCCCTTGCAGCTGCGGAATGATCGGACCTAACATAGTTAAAAATTTGGTTCTTAATGGTAAAATCTTCTTCCCGATTTCTTCCATCATGTCGCCATAGTCATTCAGAACCTGCTTGCTGCGCCCCATGTCGGTCTTTGCCATCGCTTCGTTTACGCCGCCGACATTATTCTTTAATACTTTCGCAATAACAGCGGCCCTCTGGTTTGCGTCTCCGAATTTAATAGCCTGCTTTTCCTCTTCTGACATAGTAATGCCAACGCGAGAAAGAGCTGTCGCCTGTCCGGACATGGCCTTGCCTATCATGTTGGCAATTCCGACCGCATCCTGCTGCGTACCATTAAGTCCCTTCTGCTGTACCAACAAATCCAGCATCCCAGCGGACAGCGTTTTTATCTGTTCCGCATTCAACTGAAATGTTGCCAGTTGCTGCATTCCGGATAAGGTTACTTCATCACCAACAACCCCTAACTTCTGCAATTGACTGGCGTAATCCATTAATTGAATTTTGGCATTTTGAACGGCTCCTGCTCCACCTTCTTGGATACTCTTTACATTTTTCAAAACAGCCTCTAACTGCGTTTCTGCTTTCATCTGATCTTCTGCCAGCTTCATGCACTGATTACCATACATAGTCAAAATATTCACTGAAAAAATCCCTGCTAATCCTGATGCTTTAGCAGCAAGCTGACCGAAGATGCTAACGGCGCCATAAACATGTCTTTTTACAGAAGCTCCAAAACTTTTTATTAATTGATTAGAACGATTAAAATTTTTATTTGCACCTTTAGTAGCCGTTTCTACCTTTTGCATTGGCTTGGTGAACCGATCAACCAATGAAAGTAATATGTTTATATTTTTACTGGCCATTATTATTCACCGCCTCATACAACACTTCCATGGTAGCCCTGTAAAATATCTTCTCTGTTTCTGACAGATTCAGAAGTTCCTGGATTGTATGTCCACGTTCGATATAGTAGGCATATAATCCCATATCCGGATCTGTCTTTATCAGTTTTTTAATTTGTCCATTAAATTTTCAGAATCCATTCCGTACATCGCCAAAATCTCTGTTGCCAGAGTTACCAATGCGCCGACGTTATCATCCAGCAACCTGCAAACGATGTCAGTCGGTTCCCCGCATTCATAGGCTTCTTGCAATTTCTTTTCCTGCATAATCGGGCAGCAGTTATACACAATTTCGATGAACGCATCGAACTTTGCTTCCGTTCCGGCGTTTTCAATTTCAGAAATACAGTTGATGATTTTCGTAAGCGGGATTTTCTTGATTAAAATTGCCCCGCCCAGACAGGCCAGTTCCACTTCTTTCACAAAATTCCCTTTATCCTGGTTGCTGAGTTTTCTTTCAATCAGCTGTTCTAATGTTAATTTCATTGCTTTTCCCTCCTAAAAAGGACGTTCGTTTGAACGCCCTTTTTGTTATTCTTCATCAATTAAATCCAGATACTTGAACCCGCCGGCCGTAAACGGCACAGATTCCTCGGTAATTTTTTTGTTTTCAAACGCCGAAAGTGTAGCTTCATCGAATTTCACATCGTAGAGTTCCACACGTTCGGCCCCTTCCACTGCCGGATCCGCAACTTTGGTTACAACTTTTACATCCGGAAGGTTACCGGATTTGATACCATCCTTGTAAAGCGTAGCAATACGGCTGTCAATTTTGTAAAGCTCCATTGTGCCGGAAACGTCATAACCGATATAACGGTTCTGTTCGCACAGTTCCCCATTGATATCTACTTTTTCATACTGCAGCTTAACTTTTGCTTCATATTTTTTTACGTTGGCATATCTTTTGCCGTTTACCCACAGCCTTCCATAGGTGCCGCGGATGATTTTATTAACTACAGGTACCCCCGCCATTTCTTATACCCCCTATTCCATATTGATTTCGAAGTGCAGGTCTTCGATTGCATCCAGAATCTTAATATCCCCAGCAAGGAATACATTGGAGCGGAACGTCATTCTCTTGACCTTATCTTCCTTCCACTCCTCTGCTTCCGTCTTGCCAATTCCCAGCCATGCATTACGCTGCTTTTCGACATTTACCATGGCTTCATTTTCATAATCCGGATCCAGGATTTCTTCATTGGCCAGTTCGCGGAAATAAGTATTGACTGCACTGATGAACAGCGACTGGTTATCATAGCTGTTTTTATACCGGCCGACATACTCCTTTTTGAAAGTCGAATAAATATCTTCTTCCATCAAATTCATACTCTCGACGATAATAATTTTTTTCATGTCTTCCGTTTCCGTACTGGTAACGGTAGTCAGGCTGTTCACCCCGCGACCAATCATGACTTCATCGTCATCTTTAATCAGGCAAAGCCAGCCGTCATCAATCCAGGAATCCATACTGTGTTCCGAGTCAACAAACGACATGTCAATACCTTCAAGGTCTTCCAGTTCAAAGTATGTGCAGCTGCGGTTCATCGGCAGGTTTGCCAGAATACTTGCCAAACGGGGCAGATACATTTCCATATCAGTATTTGCATCATCACCATTTACATGTACCCAGGCATTTTTAACATTAACAATATATTTGCTGTCAGCAACCGCCGCATTATAAGTAACCGCTACATACTTCCGGCCTTTGGAACTTCTGTTTTTGGAAATTACGAAATTGGCTAATTCCTGCTGTCCGTCAGGGTCCGTCGTACAGACATAATGGTAATTAAGGCCGTTCAAAAGGTTAAGTGCCTCTGAAAAATCAACTCCTGTAGCTACTGTTTCACCTTCAACCTCTTCCACTACGATTTCAGGAATATGAAGCACAATAATTTTATTGACAGCCACCAAAAAGCACCGCTTCAGAGCCTTTAAAACATCTGCTCCGTATTTGTTTGCCGGAATATCTTTTTCGAACTTATATGTTTCATATCCGGCTGCACCCGGCGTATTATCCCTGACAATCACACAGGCAACACCCCGCTGACTGCGCTTTATCGCTGTGACCGCTTTTTGTTTGAAAATAATGTCAATATCCGGTAATCCCATTTTTTACCTCCTTTAATCTCCATTTACTTTAATATTATTATCCAGTTCCTGCATGAACGGATATCCATAATCATCTTCCCTGTCAGCATCCTGCTGCTGTACCAGCCTGATTAGAAAATCCGCAATGAGCGCCATATCTTCCTTGTTGCCGGTAAATTCCAGATCTTCGCATTCCATAATGAAATGTTCCGTATCCTGCAAATCCTCTGTTGGTTCCAAATCCAGCTTCCCGGATAGCACCTTCTGCAGTTTTTTCTTTACCTGCAACAAATTCAAAAAACCATTGTAGCGTTCCGGGGCATAGTATACGATTTCAAAAAAACAG
The DNA here is from genome assembly GCA_017460905.1 of Acidaminococcaceae bacterium. Taxonomy (GTDB): domain Bacteria; phylum Bacillota; class Negativicutes; order Acidaminococcales; family Acidaminococcaceae; genus Succiniclasticum. The sequence continues at coordinate 9,347 of JAFTZZ010000123.1, forward strand.
TCATCAGCGTCAAACTCCCCGGCCTTCCCCGATTTTGTTGTCAGCCAGTCAATGAAAAAGGAAGGCCGTTCAAAGCCTTCCTTTTGGTCCCTGTCGTTTACATCGACATCGGGGAATTTTTCTTTCAGTTTTTTAGTCAGCGTCCGGATGATGTCTACTTCACTAACAGCCGGCATCATATCACCTCCAGCATCTGATCCAGGAATTCATCAGTCATTTCAGAGAATTCTTCAGCAAAATCATTGCTGAGAGGCCCGACGACATGTTTTCCCGGAACATGAATTTCTTTTCCACCCTTTTTGATTGGGTTTCCGTGCTTATCGCACATCACATGCCCATGCTCTATCAGCCATGCATGCGGCGCTTTATTATATACACGAACCTGAAATTCATTTCCGTTATACATGTATGGACGCCCTTTTTTTACGCCCTTACGCAAATTTCCTGTTTTCTTTTTAGTCTTTGCTTTATACGCAGCCCGTAACCGTTTTGCCAGCCTGTTACCGGCACGACCTGTAAATCCTCTGGTTTCTTTTGGAAATTCATCAGCAACAAAGCGCAAAATCCGCTTATTAAATTCGTCTAATTCTGAATAGTCCAGCCCTGCACCATCCTTCACGTTTCCACCTCACAAAATACCTCCAGCCGCTCATGGTTTAAGTATGGGTCCATAATATACAAAATGTTATATCGCTGCCCATTGTACATAAACCATTCATCCACCTCTAATGTGGGATCATACCGTATCACAATCTTATGCGTCGTCCTGGTCAGTGTCGTATCCACGATACGGCCACGCAACAGTGTGCCAGTCTGGGGAATCACTGCCGCCCAGACATCGGCCACTTTTTCCGGCTGAAGAAAACGCTGGCCAAGTTCATTTTCCTGTTCAGATATGCTATTGCGCCAGCGTTCTATTTTTGTGTGCAGCATGGTGCTCAAATTCCCGTTTTTCCTGTACATACTCAAAACCTCACAGCAAATTTCGGTCGTACCGCCCCAGAATATTTGCGGTCGTCGGGTTAACGGTTACGCTGCCATCCACAGAATATTGGCGGACGTCATATAAGTCAGCAACCAGGGCACATACGGCAAGCGTCATATCATCATAATCGTCCAACTCTGCTTCGGAAAGATTACACATCGACATGCAATATCTTTTTGCCCCCGCAAGCGCCATGGCAATCATGTTGTTGTTTGAGCTGTTATCATCGCAATGGACGAAATCCTCGCGCAAAAATTCAACTGTGATTTCGCTGACCTTCATTTTTAGCTGCCTCCGTTAGCTCCCTCTTCCTGCTGTTCTGCAGGCGCTGCCGCTGCCATTTTCAGTACAGCAATCTTCTGCGGTTCAACGATCTTGCTGTCCGCTTCAATCCAGGCGACGACGCCCAGAGCATGTTCATCTGCATATTTTTCGCGCAATACCTGCAGCTGGGGATTCGGTGCCAGTTTGACATACAGGCCGGAAATATCACCAAAGATAATCGCCTTGTTACCAGCCGTCGCTTTCGGCATCTGGTCGGATTCATAGACCTGATGGCCTAAAATCGTATAGCCGAATCCTTTCGTCAAGTCTCGCTGCAACATATAATTGCCGTTTTCGTCTTTCAGCTTTTTCAGCATAGTCATGGTAGTCGGATGCAGGATGAACACACCATTTCCACGGTAACGCTGAATCACAGAGCTTTCCAGTTCAATCATGTCATCTGCCGTCAGCTTGTTTGGCGCAGCTGCGGTAACTACTTTAACAGAAGAAGACAGACCGGTCATTTTATTTGCCGTTCCGATCAGCAGTTCTTTTTCCATGAATTCCGCTACAGATTCAGCAACTTTGGTAATAACGTAATTGGCCAAATCAAATTCCGTATTATTTACCAAAGACAGGGAAATTTTTGCCAGGGCGCCAGCTAAGTAGCCTTTCAGGTTCACACTGGTAAATTTGCCGGATGTTGCGGACAATTTTGTGAACTCTTCCGCATAATCGCAGGTAACTTTTCCGTCTTCTTCCGTATAAACCGGGAAAACCAATTCCCCCTTGACATTGTAAATACTGGACAGCGCATACACCGGCGCAATGTTTTTCACCGTTTCGATAATTTTTTTAGCGATTGTTTTAGGCACAATCACACCATTGTCGCCACGGGTAAAGTTCGCATCTTCCGCCCGCACTTCACCAATCGCGGAATGGCGCAGATAATCCGTAAAGGCGCGGATTTCTTCTGCGTCGCCATCTTTTTTCTGGGCTTCCTGGCCGTCGGCCATACCGGCCGCCCTCACTTCTTCTGCCAGCTGCAGCGTTTTGTCAATATCTTTGATTTCCTTCTGCTTGGCTTCAAAAGCCAGTACTTCGTCGGCAGTCAGCGCCCGTTTTTCTTCGTCGGCCTTATCCAGCATGTCAGATAATGCCTTTACCAGTGCATTTCTTCTTTCAATCAGCTGTTTAAATTTGTTCATGGTTTCATACCCCTTTCATTTTTAAAACTTCAAGTTTTCTTTTGTACAGCGAATTATCCGGCGCTGGTTCCGGTTCTTTTGGCGTACAATCCACCACGTCAACAGTATCATCCATGGAGCGGAACTCTATCACAGAAGCTTCTTCCCCACGCATTTCAATACTGGTAGCCGGATATACCGGCAAAGCCGCTTTGTCAACAATCGTTACTTCTGTCAGTTCGATCCGTTTCAGCGTCCGCTCTTCCATTCCATCGCTGCCAGTTTCCCAGGAATCATCCAGCTTTTTAAAGCCAAAAGACCAACCCCGAAGCTCTTTCTTCCGAGCCGATTCAATGACCGCTGCATCCGAAACTACGGCCTTTGCATACAACCCGATGTTGTCTTCGTGTAACATAAGGCTCCTGTGCTCCGTATCACCCAGCACCTGCCTGTGATTCAGCTTTAACAGCACATTCTTCCCTTTGCTGAGCGCTTCGGCAAAGACACCCGCCTTTACGATTTCCACAAACGGGCCTCGCTGCCCCGGAATCACCCTGGATCTGCGTTCCACCGCATTAACATACCCTTCAATCACTGCCGTTTTATCCGCCCTCAATTCAATTTTCATTGCCATCCATATCACCCCCTTTGCCTCGCATATTCGTTATGGTTTTTGTTTGCAAATCAATCATTTCTCCCATATTGGGAATATAAATCAGCTTGTTTTCAGAATCATACAGAACGGCATCCAGTCCCAACTTCACAAAATTGAAGTCAACAGCCGGCAGATCTTCTGCTTTTCGCACTTCATCCAGCTTTAAAATGCCATTTTTTAAGGCAATTTCATACGCCTTGTACATGGTCAGCGTATCAGCGCGGATGATATCCTTCAAATCTATCCGAAAACGGTAAAACGGTTTCTCTTCTTCCAACAGCAAAAATTTATTCAACGCTTTTTCAAAAGCTTCAACTACCGGCTTAACCCCGGTCTTTATTGCCTTTAAAAAAACATCCTGTGTTCCTGTCCCGCTGACAAAAAGCTCTTCCGACAGTCCAAATACTCCGTAACACTGTTTAGTGTTGGTCAGTTTGTTTTCGTTCAACTGGTTTTCCGTAGCTGTACTGGAAGCCGGTTCAAAATTAACCCCCTGGTTCAGTATAATGACATCATTATCTGCGTCATTATTGCCGAAAAACTGCTGCCATTTCTGTTTCAGATAGTCCAGCATCTTCTGATCCAGCTTGCGTTCCGACTTCAAAAAGCCCTTCCGGCCGCCTCGGCTCATGGTATTATTCTCATATTTCAGCGAATTAAACATGGCAGAAAGCAGAATCGGATTTTCTTTTAATACTCCTGTTCCGGTAACGCCATCCTTAGACAGTCTGGTAATGCGCAAAAAATCGAAATCATAATATTTTTTGCCGTTAACCAGAATATCTGCCTCCTTGAAAATCGGATCTGCGTTTTTATCAACAGCCACCTGTGCAGCTTCGACATAGTGGATTGATTCCAGAAAGTTACCACGCTTATTCAGATACCAGTATCCATTCCCTTCCAGCAGCATATCTTCCAGAAGGGCACGTTTTGCCTGGACAGCATCCAGTAAATCACCTGTTTCATCATTCAGCAGCCGCAGTCTGTGATCATTTTTTATTTCCTTCACATTGCCGTCCTGCTCTGTCCGATACAGCCGTATCGGAAGACTGGCCACAATATTGCAGATAAAATGCACACTCCCCGCCACTGCCGGAATGTTCATCGCTTCTTCCCGGGTAATTGTCGTCTGCGCTGCCTTGCCACGTAAGACATCACTGACATCCGTCTCCGTAATGGTTCCGGAATCTGTTAGCGGTTCTGCCCTGGTTTCCATCGGTTCTGCACGCGTTTCCATGCGCAACATCTTCCTCAACTTCTTTAGCATTTCACACCTCACGTCTGTACCGTCCAATTATTTCCTGCATCCAGGACGACATCCTGATACAGCAGATACAACGAATTTATCAGCCCGACCACAGCGTCCACCTTGCCGGCAGATTTCTTTTTATTCACATAGCGGTTCATGTTCGTGTCATATACGCAGCGGGCATTTTCAAAATTTACTTCAAACAGCTTATTGGTTACGTAATATAACTTTCCGTTGGCCACCAGTTCGCTACACCATTTTGTCGCCGGGTGCAAAACACTGGAATGCTGTTTAATTTCTATCGTTTCATACTTTTCATCCCACTTTTGCGCGGATGACAAAGCATTATAACGGTCAAAGCCGATTCCCAAAACCTTTACGCCGTAGGTTTCTTCCACATCGAAGACATATTTTTCCATGACAGCATAGTCAACGGTCCTGTCACCACATGCAATACACTCACCCGCCTTAATCGCCCAATCATAATCAAACCGTTCAAATTTTGTTTTTTCCAAAACCCGGCCTTCCGGAATAAAAATCATCGGTCTGGCCAGCACGGCTTCTTCCAGTTCATCCCATGCCGCCATCACTACAGAACAGTTATCATTCGTCATGGAAAGATCAACGCCCAGGTAAACGTTCCTGCCCCGCCAGTCAATCTGTTTGCACCGCCCTTTTTGCAGATCGTGAATATCTACAAAGGTTTCCGTGCCAACGCCACTGTAAATAATATTGCAGTGCTTGGTTACAAAATTCTCCCGGTGGGCCGGTATCTCAATCGCCTTATTCCGTTTGTCTTTCAGGTCTTCCATGACTGACGGAAGGTCTAATGCCAACGGGTTTGACTGCTCCAGGATACCGTCGTCGGCCATCCAGTCTTTTGTATTATCCGGTTCGAAGAGTAATGCAAAAACTTTGTCATCCTCGATGATGTCCTGTAAAACCTTTTTTGCGTAACCGACTTCATCTTCAAACGGATTGTTAATCGTCGGATATTTGGTACTGATGATGCAGCCTAATTTATTCAGAATCGTCAGCTGTCCGGAACGCATCGCTTCAATGGCGTATGGACTCGGCAGCCCGCCAGTTTCATCAACCAGAAACACACTGGGAAGCTTCCCGTCCAGTGTGCTGTTTGAATAATTCAGCGGCACATATTTGTTATCTGTCAGGTTACAGTAAATGTAATCCCGCAGAATTTTAAATTTGCGCCGCCCTTTGTAATCATCGTTCAGCACCGGCGACGACTGTATAATCTTTTCCAGCGCGTCTTTCAGTTCCCGGGACAAAGCTCCATCCGGGGCCACGGAATAGAACATGGAAAACTTCGGCTCCATCAGAAACAGCAAAATAAAAAGAACGGCAATCAGAAATGTCTTACCGTTCTTTCTGCAAATCTCCAGAATTGCAGTTTCGTATTTTCTTTTTTCAGGATTTTTCCGTTCTACCGTGCAAAGCACCGCGATGATAAAAAGCCATTGGAACCCGCTCAGCGCTTCTTTGACCGTTTTCCCTGCCTTCAATCCTTTGGCTACAATGAGCAAATCCAGTAAATCCATAACCAAATCCATCTTTTTTTCGCTGACTATGAATTTTCTGTTTTTGCCTTTGGCTATAGGAAGCCACGCTTCACACTGAATCTTTACAAACTTAGGAGCATTGATTTTTCCAGCAAGCACGGCCTTGCAATATTTAACGGCCGGGTTGCTATCCTTCAGCACGTTTCAGCACCCGGATCAACGGATCCTGTTCTTCCTTCTGGTTATTCGCTGCCAATGCTCCCATCTTCGCCCTTGCTGCCGGCGACAGATATAATTCAGCGCATATTTTCATATATTGCCGGAACACTTTATCTTTGATATCCATGATATCTTTGTCCAGCACCAGAGCAGGTTCTTCGTTAATGCGAATATCAATTTCATGCATCCTGTCGATGGTAATTGCCGCCTGTGAAAGAGTGTCCGCATCCAGATTGGACAGCATGCCTGTCTTTTCCAGATGTCCTAATAACGTCCGGAATATTTTCCGCTGCGCTGCCGTCATCCCTTTCGCCGGTTTCAGCTGATCCGCTTCCAGCTTAATGCGTTCTTCCACCTTCTTGCGTGTCGTCCGTTCTGCCTTAGTCAGATGCTTTTTCGTAATTGCGACCGAAACTGCTCTTTTAGGCATCCCGGTACGCTTTCGGAATATAGTTTTTAAGACCCAGGGTTTGTATCAGGTCCAGAAAGCCGCGGTTGATATACAGCTCCTGCACAATCTCGCTTTTCGTCGGCGCCGAAATAATCTTTCTTTTTTCCAGAAGATTTGGCATCCTGTTGGCCATCGTCTGTGACCGGCACCATTCATCCAACGCAGTTAACCTGCTGATCAGCGTCGCCGCTCCCTGGGTAAAGTCAGCAACATATGCATCTACTAAGGCGCTTTGATATATCGTCGAACTAACCTGTGTTGTTTCATCAACAACAACAGTTTCCTGGATTGAATTGCAAAACGTATTTTCAGAAACAGCCATCAGCGCAGTTTCCGGTGAAAACAGGTCTGAAATTTTCGTATAACCGATTGGAAAATCTGTCGAAAATTCTGTTTGGATATCATCCTCAAAAATCATATTTCTTTGCAAAAAATCATGAAATTCTGCTTCGATTACACCGTTTAAGTTGTCAAAAAAATCAATTTTATAATAATTTTCAATAGCATTTTGTAAAGGCGCTATCAAACCCGCAAGCAGTGTAACGTTTTTGCCTTTTTGACTGCAAAAATTTTGTAAAGTGTCAACTTTATTATTTACCGAAATTTTATTTCTCATTTTTTTCACTCCAAAATCCCATTGGGGAAAAATTTGTATTTTGAGGGGAGCATGTCGGTCTACCGCATTTGGCGAAAAAATTTAAAATTTCACCGGGGGGGATCTTTACCAACGCAAACAGCTCTGTGCGTGGAATTTCTCCACCTTCTGCCATGCTATGATGAAACGGACAGAGAGTAATCAGGTTATCGTCGTCCAGCTTGCGTGCCGCATCTTCCTCAATCGGTACAATGTGATGAACCTGTAAATGCCGGTTATCTGCAGGCGCTCCATAAACATAACGCTTAGTCAGGCACACCTTGCACAGATATCTATCCCTGTCCAATATTTCCAGTCGTTTTTTTTGCCATGCGGCTGTTCGACGGAACTTTACAGCGTCTGTAACCTTTTTATTGCAGCGCCTGTTCCTATATCCCGTCGGTCCGCTATCAATTCTTTTATCTGACAATCTATTTTGACACGATTGGTTATAAGCATGGATACAGCCACACCGTGCACACGCTTTAAGCATTTTTCGCCTCTGTTCTGTTGACCGGGTACAGGGGATTCACACCCATACCGGGGCTTGTCCCAAATGAAAAAGCACCTGCGGTTGGTACGCAGATGCTTTAGGCGAAGAGATTTAGCCATGGAGGATTAACTCTCTTGCAAAACCTGGCACCTATACTATATCACATTTCGTTGTAACTTTTTGTAACCACTTTTCATTTCAGAGAATTATTTTCTAACATTTTTTCCCTAAGCGTATTAATCCCCCATCCATGTAACCGCCTCACATAAACAGGATCATAATTTAGTTCCTCTGCAATCTGTTCAAAACTCATGCCATTGATATAGTACATCGTCAGCACGTTCCGTTCCAGGTAATCTTCCAGGCTGTCAATCCAGAACTGCACCTTCATCCGTTCCGACTGCAGCTGCTTAGTCTGCAGAATGATTTCTTCTTCCAGCTCACGGATATTATCAATAACGGCTTCGGTGTAATCGCTTCCGCCTCCGCCATGTACATCACGGTACTGGATTGTGATCCGCTTGCGCCGGGAATCTAATTTTGTGATTTCGTCGCAATTCGTGTCAATCTGATGCTGGCAGTACAGGTATGAGCGCAACACCCGCTTGACCTTATCATTCTGAATCTGGATTTCTGTTTTCGGCGGGTTGACTTTCGTTATCCACGCTTCCAGCTCATGACCTTCTTTGGCGATTTCTTTTTTCGTTTCTTCCCGTTTTCGTGCCTTCTCCTTCATCGCCTTAGTTCCTTCCGGCGAATCTTCAAACGTATCCGGTAAACTGGATAAACAGTTCATCAGCTGGAATTGCTTCAGTGTAAATGCCCAATATTCTTTTTTGTTCAGGTTGGCTCTTTTTGCTTCACGCCCGGCGCCGTTACTGTTTGCGTATCCGTCCAGAAAACAGAGCGAGTCACATTCATCCACAATCCGCATATCAATTTTCATGTACCACTCATACGGAAGCCCTTCCGGGAACGCGCCCGCGGGATTGATGGGAATAACGCCTGCTATCGTCAAAGTATTTTCTGCATTTGCAAAATTATCCCAGTAATCATCCACGCCAGTGATCGGCCCGGAAATATAACAGACTGTTTTATCTTTCAACGCTGCGGCCATATCCTCAATAGTTTTGACAACTTTAATCATTTTCTGTCTGCTTTCTTTTTGCTTTGTTTTCGTAAAAACCTTGCCCACGCCCTTTTCAGTTCCGCATTATTTTTCTTGCGCACCGCCTTTTTATAAAGCAAATCATCTTGCATTGCGCGATTTTCATGTATTCGTAATTTTTCTGCATAGGCTTTCTGAAATTCTATAATCAGCTCTTCGTTCACCACAATCCCCCCTGTATCCCGTTTATCTTAAATTCCGGCGCATAAGGAATTAAATTATTCTGCGCCTGTTCCACCTTCGTCTTTTCCCTGGCTTCGAATATAGCCATTGTCTTTTGCCACAGTTTTTTCTGCATCAGCTGCAGCCTAATGTACCATTTGCCGGTAAATTCGTTTAGCTCTTTTGCCGCCTCCATGATTACGAAGCCGCGATGATGTTTTTTTACAAATTTTTCCAGTTCAAAATTATCGCCAAATAATGACATCTGCTCGAATTGTTTTACGCTGCAAACTTTGTCCGCTTTTGTCGTTGTCGGCAGAATCAATCCCGTTGACTGCTTCCAGCGTTTTTTCCCTGCCGGGTCTTTGGACAAGTATTTTGAAATCCGGATCATGAAGTCCGGTCCGGTCACCTGGATCCGTTTGGCGTTACACCAGCCTATCATTTCCCGTTCCG
>JAFTZZ010000124.1 GCA_017460905.1 Acidaminococcaceae bacterium
CCCGTGGGTATTTTTGCCGCGTCAGAACCTGCGTACCAAACGCTGGCCGTCAAAGCCGGCGTGAACCTGTCTGCACTGAACTGGGGCAGTTTTGTAACAGGAAACCTTATCCCCGTTTCAATCGGGAATATTTTGGGTGGACTGGCAATCAGCTTTGTGTTCTGGTATTGCTACGGGAAAAAATAAAAGAACAGTTTATCACGATTCCGGAACCTGCTTGTAATACAGCAGGTTTCTTTTTTGGCGAGGCAGTATCCATGCTTATCTTAACGGTTGAGAATCTTTCCCACAGCTATGGGGAACGGACGCTTTTTAAAAATGTATCGTTTAATATTGAAACGGGTGATAAAATCGGGCTTATCGGCGTTAACGGCACGGGCAAGTCTACGCTGCTCCGGCATATTGCGGAAATGGACGGCGGCAGGGACCCGGAAACCGGCGAGCCGGGGAAGGTCGTTCCCAACGGAACCTGTGTGATTGAGTATCTGGAGCAGAATCCTTCCTACGAACCGGAGGCTTCCGTCCTGGAGCAGATTTTTAAGGGGAATTCCCCCATGATGGCGCTGCTGCGCAATTACGAAACGTTGCTGGATGCAGCCGTGCTTCACCCGGAGGATAAAAATACACAGCGAAAACTGCTGGAGACCCAGCAGCAAATGGATGAAAATTTTGCCTGGCAGCTGGAAAGCGAGGCCAAGGCGGTGCTGCATCATCTGGGAATTACAGATTTTAATCAGAAGATGAAAACCCTTTCCGGCGGGCAGCGCAAGCGTGTGGCGCTGGCCGGCGTATTGGTGCGCCCTTCCGACCTGCTGATTTTGGACGAACCCACCAACCACATGGATAACGAAACGGTTGCCTGGCTGGAGGAACAGCTGCAGAAACGCAAAGGAGCGCTGCTGATGGTGACCCATGACCGCTATTTTTTTGACCGGGTCATCAACCGGACCCTGGAACTGGACAATGGGAATGCGTACTTATATACGGCCAATTACAGCGGATTTTTGCAGAAGCGGGCGGAACGGCGGGAGCTGGAAACGGCGGCAGCCCGCAAGCTGCAGAATATTTACCGCCGGGAGCTGGCCTGGATCAGCCGGGGCGCGGAGGCCCGCAGGACAAAGAAAAAGGACAGGGTGGAGCGTTTTGCAGAAATTGAGGCGGCGGCAAAAGAAAAGATAAATCATCAGGAGCTGGAAATCACTTCCGCCGCCACGCGTCTGGGGAAAACTGTTATTGAGCTGGAGCATATCTCCTGTATTTACGAAGGCATCGAATATATCCATGATTTCAGTTATATCCTGCTGCGGGACGACAGAGTCGGCATTATCGGCCCCAACGGTGTGGGCAAAACGACGCTGATGGACATTATCGCAGGAAAACTGCAGCCTGATACCGGTACGGTGACGATCGGGCAGACGGTGAAGATTGGGTATTTTTCCCAGCACAGTGAATTTCCCGATGAAAATGAACGGGTGCTGCAATATATCAAAGACGCGGGCAATTATGTGCTGGCGGCAGACGGTACCTATATCAGTGCGGCGATGATGCTGGAGCGTTTCCTGTTCCCGCCGGAGCTGCAGTGGGTCCCGATCCGCAAGCTGAGCGGCGGCGAGCAGCGGCGCCTGTATCTGCTGCGGACACTGATGGAAGCGCCGAATATTTTACTGCTGGATGAGCCGACGAACGATCTGGATATTCCGACGCTTTCAGTGCTGGAGGAATATCTGGACACTTTTGCGGGGGCCGTCATTGCCGTGTCCCATGACCGGTATTTTCTGGACCGCTTTGCAAAACGCATCTTTGCGGTGGAACCGGGCGGCGTGCTGCGGCAGTATCCCGGAGGCTACAGTGATTATGAAAAAATCCGGCGGCAGGAAGCGGCTGAGCGGGAAGGGGAAAATCCGACGGCAGGGAAATTCCGTGCCAGTGAACCGGTGAAGACCGCTCCCGATGCAAGCGAAGCGAAGCGTGAAAAAACGTCCGGCCTGACCTTCAGTGAAAAGATTGAACTGGAAAATCTGGAAGAAAAAATCGCAGGGAAAGAAGCGGAAAGCAAAATGATTTCCCGGGAAATTTCGCTGGCCGGAAATGATTTCGTAAAAATTGCCAAATTATCAGACGAATTGAACAACGTGGAAAAAGAACTGGAGGCGCTGACGGAGCGGTGGCTTGAATTAAGTGAAAAAGGGGAATGACGGGTTCGGGAAATTCTTTTTTATCTCTTTACAAATTTAGCAAGATAAAGTATAATGAGCATATCAAAATGTGGAAGGAGTTTTCTATTGTGAAAAAAATCTGTCTTGTACTGTTTTCTGTATTGATGATGCTTATGGTTGTTGGCTGCGGCAGCAGCGGACCGAAGAAAATGGTTATCGGTCTGGACGATAACTTTGCGCCGATGGGCTTCCGCAATGAAAAGAATGAAATCGTCGGCTTTGACATTGATCTGGCCCGGGAAGCCTGCAAACGCGCGGGCATGGAAGTTACCTTCAAGCCTATCGACTGGAGCGCCAAGGAAGCAGAACTGAACGGTAAACGGATCGATGCGATCTGGAACTGCTTCACCATCAATCCGGAACGCGAAAAAGTAATCCAGTTCTCCAAACCGTACATCAACAACTGCCAGGTTGTGGCTGTACCCATCAAATCCGACATTCAGACGCTGGCTGACCTGAAGGGCAAAGCCGTCGGCGTGCAGGACGATTCCACCGGCAGCTACCTGCTGGACGGCAAATATGCGGATATGCGTAAAGGCCTGAAGGAATACAAAAAATATCCTGACTTTGCGGCAGCATTCCTGGATATTGACTCCGGCCGCCTGGACGCGCTGGTAGTAGACGAAATCCTGGTTCGTTATTACATGAAGAAGGCGCCGGACAAATACAGAGTCCTGAAAGAAGATCTGGGCAAAGAAGTTGTCGGCGTTGGTTTCCGCAAGGACGACAAAGAATTTGCGGCCCGTATCGACAAGATCCTGGACGAAATGAAGAAAGACGGGACCTGCAAAAAGATTTCCATGCAGTGGTTCGGTACGGACATCACCCGTTACGACGACAAAAAATAATCTGTCGGCAGCGGCAGGCTGTTCCCGGTACGGCTGACGCGCTTCCTACCGGACAGTCATAATATTTCACTAATGATATCAGCAAGGCCGATGGTTTCCGCCACCGGCCTTTGCGTGTTATTTGACGGAGCGGTTTATGGATTATATTATTTCGATTATTCCCCAGATGCTGATGGGGACGGTTGACACATTGCGGTTATTTTTTATCACAATCGTGCTGGCGATTCCGCTGGGAATTTTGCTGGCTTTCTGCCGCGTATCCTCTTTCGCGGCGCTGCGCAAGATCGTTGCGGCTTACGTTTACGTGCTGCGCGGCACGCCGCTGATGCTGCAGCTGCTGTTTGTTTATTTCGGGCTTCCCTTTATTCCGGTGATTGGCATCCGTCTGGACGATTTCCCGGCGGCGGTGCTGGCCTTTGTACTGAATTACGGCGCTTACTTCTGTGAAATTTTCCGGGCCGGTATCCAGGCGATTCCCCGGGGGCAATATGAAGCGGCCAAAACACTGGGCATGAATTATGTCCAGACGATGCGGCGCATCATACTGCCGCAGGTATTTAAAATTATCCTGCCGCCGGTAAGCAATGAGACCATCACCCTGGTAAAAGATACATCCCTGATTTATGTGCTGGCGATGAACGACCTGCTGCGTACTACGCGAAACCTGGTGCAGCGCGACTTCAACATCATGCCTTTCGTGGTGGCCGCCGTGTTCTATCTGGTCATGAGCATGATCCTGACATATGGCTTTAATAAACTGGAAAAACATTTTGCAAGATGGGACTGAGTGAATCATGCGTAAGATTGAAGCAAAAAATATCTGTAAAAAATTTGATGATCTGGAAGTGCTGAAAAGCATCGATATGACGGTGGACGAGGGCGAGGTAGTCGCCATCATCGGCCCTTCCGGCGGTGGTAAGAGTACGTTCCTCCGCTGCCTGAACAAACTGGAGACCATCAACGGAGGCACCATTATTATTGATGGCGAGACCCTTGTTGATACGGATGACAAGGGCAATGTGCGCTATGCCGAAAATGCTTCCCAGATTGCCTGCAGGATGGGGATGGTGTTCCAGCAGTTCAACCTGTTTCCCCATATGACGGTGCTGGAAAACCTGATGGAAGCGCCGGTTCACGTGCAGAAACGCAATCCTGCCGAGGTGCAGGTGGAAGCGGAAGCGCTGCTGCAGAAAGTAGGGCTGCTGGACAAACGGGACCAGTATCCCCTGCGGCTTTCCGGCGGCCAGCAGCAGCGTGTGGCGATTGCCCGCGCGCTCTGCATGAAGCCTGACATTATGCTGTTTGACGAACCGACCTCTTCGCTGGATCCGGAACTGACCGGCGAAGTCCTGAAAACGATGCGCAATCTGGCGGAAGACCATATGACCATGGTGGTGGTGACCCATGAAATGGGGTTTGCCCGCGAGGTTGCCACAAAGGTCCTGTTTATGGCCGACGGTTATATCCAGGAGCAGGGTGTGCCGGAAGAAATTTTTGAGCGGCCGCAGAATGAACGGCTGCAGACCTTTCTTAAAAGCATTTTAAAATAATTTTTCGGAATTTTTTATGGAGTCGCAGATATGAATGAACTGGAAAGCAAACGGAAAAAGCTGGAACAGATTTTAGAAGAGATGGGGAATGTGACCGTCGCATTCAGCGGCGGCGTGGATTCCGCCCTGCTGCTGGCGGTGGCGGCGCGGCTGTATCATGTAAAGCTGATGGCGGTGACGGTCACTTCAATCAGCTATGCGGAGCGGGAAAAGGACGACGCGCAGCGCTTTGCCCAGCGTATGGGAGTGAAGCATCGCTATATTGACGTAGACCAGATGAGCATTCCCGAATTTGTCGCTAACCAGCCGGACCGCTGCTACTATTGTAAGAAAGCAATCTTCAGAAGCATTCAGGAATATGCGGCGACAGAAGGTTTTACGAACGTGGTGGACGGCAGCAATCTGGACGATACGACGGATTACCGTCCGGGCAAGAAAGCGCTGTCCGAGCTGGGGGTGCGCAGCCCGTTGGTGGAAGCCGGCCTGAACAAAGACGAGATCCGCAGGCTAAGCCGGGAAATGGGGCTGTTTACGGCTTCCAAGCCTTCGTATGCCTGCCTGGCTTCCCGCATCCAGTACGGAGAGCCGATTTCGCCGGAAAAGCTGGCCCGGGTGGAGCAGGCGGAAATGTTTCTGGAGGGCCTGGGATTTACGCATATCCGGGTGCGCAGCTACGGGAATCTGGCCCGCATTGAAGTGGAGCCGTCGCAGATTACACTGCTGACCCAGAAAGGGACCCGCAGCAGGGTGCTGGAACGCTTTACGGAACTGGGCTTTACCTATGTGACTGTTGATCTGGCGGGCTTCCGCAGCGGCAGCATGAATGCTGGGCTGAAAACCGGTAACGGATAATGTACAAGGTAAAGGCTGTGCAGAAACTCAGCCGGAAAACACAAAGGCGTTGTAAGAAAGAACTGAATCGAAAAAAGCAAAAATAAAAACTCCGTTACCGTGACTGATAACGGAGTTTGTTTTTATTTGGCAGCGCCAATGGGAATTGAACCCATGATTTCGCCTTGAGAGGGCGACGTCTTGACCTCTTGACCATGGCGCCGTATATAAAAATGGCTCCGGGACTAGGGCTCGAACCCAGACAAGAAGATCCAGAATCTCCTGTGCTACCATTACACCATCCCGGAGTGACTACCTGCATATAATAACGCAATTGGTTTGAAAAGTCAATAGTTTTTTCATTCTTTCTAATAAATTTTTTTGCGAATTTTCAGCAGGCAGCCGGCATCTGATGTTCCGGCTGCCAGAAAAAATTAATTTCAAATCATTTATAAAAATTTATAATAAAAGAATGAAAAACATGATATAATGAAATGGAAAACAAACGGAGTTTGTTTTTATTCTGGCTGTTGGTGGTGCGGTTCAGGCTGCCAATATGTACAAAAAGGAGGAGTTTTTATAAAATGAAAAAAATGCTTGCTTTGTTGTTCTGTTCCCTGTTGCTTGTGCTGACTGCCTGCGGCGGCCCCGAAAAGAAACCGGCGGAAGCGCCGAAAAAGGCCGAACCCGCAAAGACTGCGGAAACCAAACAGGTACTTAACCTGTTCAGCTGGGCTGACAATTTCGACCCTGAGGTACTGGCAGATTTTGAAAAGAAGTTCAACTGTAAAATCAACTACGATGTATTTGCCAACAACGAAGAACTTCTGGCAAAAATCCAGGCCGGCGGCGCACGCTATGACGTAATCCAGCCAAGCGATTATATGGTGACCACCATGCTGAAGCTCAAGCTGCTGGAAGAACTGGACATGAGCAAGATTCCCAATGCGAAAAACCTGATTACAGATCTGCAGGCGCCGGCTTATGATCCCACCGGTACACATTCTGTTGTTTATACCTGGGGTATTACCGGCATTGCTTATAATAAAAAATATGTGAAAGAGACGCCCACGTCCTGGAGGGATCTGTGGAACCCGGCTTATAAGGGACGCGTTGTATTGCTGAACGATGTGCGGGAAGTTATCAGCTTCGCCATGAAGATGAATGGGCATCCCCTGAACAGCGTGGATAAAGACCATCTGGCGGAATGCATGAAAGACCTGCGGGCTTTGTCTCCCAACATCCTGGCTTACGATACGGATACCATCAAGCAGAAATTTATTGCGGAAGAAGCCTGGATCGGCACCATGTGGAGCGGCGACGCGTATTTCAGCAATAAAGAAAATGAAAATATCGGCTTCATTGTTCCCAAGGAAGGCACCGGGATCTGGGCGGACTGCTTTGCGGTTCCCAAGGGCGCCAAAAATAAAAAACTGGCTGAGGAGTTTATCAACTACCTGTATGATCCCAAAGTCAGCGCAAAGAATTATGAATACATCGGTTACAACGACCCGAATCTGGCAGCGGCCCAGTACCACAGCGAGGAATACAAGAAAGATCCTATCCTGAAAACGGCCCGGGATTACATCGGCAAGTCCGAATGGACCGACGACGTGGGCGATGCGATTGCCCTGTATGACCGTTGCTGGACCGAACTGAAGACCGGTAAATAATTGGCATACGATAGTTGCAGCGAAACTGACC
>JAFTZZ010000125.1 GCA_017460905.1 Acidaminococcaceae bacterium
CCTCCGGGGAATCCAGGCGGTACAGGTCAAAGTGACGCACTTCCATAATTTTTCCACTGTAAATATTCATCAGGGCAAAGGTTGGGCTCACCACATCTTCCTCGTCCACGCCCAGTTCCCTGCAGACGCCCTTGCTCATCAGCGTCTTGCCTGCGCCCAGGTCGCCGCTGAGACAATAGACATCGCCGTCCGCCGCCAGGGTTCCCAGCAGCCTGCCAAAATTTTCCGTAGCGGCTGCATCGGCCAGGGCAAAACGGTGAATGCGTCCGCCCGGATCCTTGATCCACGTAATGCCGGTCAGGTCCGGCTGCCGTTCAGGTACCGGGCCTGCGGCGTCAGCATTGGTTTCTGTCTGATGGATTTTTTTACGCGAGTGGGTATCCATAAATCTTTCTGCTCCTTCAAAACAATTTTTTCTGTCACAATCCTTGTGAATTCGTTTTTAACCGCAAATCGGTTTTCAAAACTGTCATTTATAAAACTTTCAGCGCAGCAGGAACACTGCGCTGAACAAATTTTTTCATTTTTTCTCTTTCTGCTGCTGAACCGGTTTTTTCAGCACATCCGGATTCCGGGTCAGGGGATCCAGCAAATCCATGTGGCCGCTGATGGTATCAATTTCCTTGCCCTCAACCAGGAACTTCACTTTTTTGATTTCGGGGAATTCCGTCAGTGTGCAGACAATGGCGTTCACCATCATCCGTTCATTATAAGACCCCTGTCCCCGGGCAGCAAAGTTCTGGTTAAAGTCTGCCGTAACCGTATCGCCTTTCACAGTTACGCTGCGCACCTGGGTGCCGGCCGGGAATAAATTCGTCAGCTGTTTGGAAACAGGATCCGTCAGGATCAACGCATCCAGCGCAGCCGCTTCCCTTGTTTTATTGCCTGCCGCATAACGGACTTTCTCGGGAATCAGGATTTCCTCCCCGTTTTTCTGCACGCGGTACACAACAAACTCTTTGGTCAGCGGATTGGGATCTTTCACCTCGGTCGTAATCGGATTCTTCTGTCCGGTGACATCCTTCACTTCCCCTTTTTTATCGGTGCGTTTCTCCGTCGGCTCGCACCCGGTCACTGCCAGCAGCAGGACAAGTATCAGCAACAAGCTTATTTTTTTCAACATTGCTATGTTCCTCCTGTCCTCAACCGCCAAAATACTCTTTTAATCCGTCAAATATGGCTTTCGCAATGGTCTTCTGGAACCAGGTGCTGGCAATTTTCACTTCTTCATTGGGATTGCTCAGAAATCCGATTTCCAACAAGACTGCAGGCATGTAAGATCGTTTGATGACATAAAAATTAGCCTGTTGCGTTCCGATATTCCGCATCCTGGATGCAACTTCCATCTTTTTCTGAATCGCATTGCCCAGCTTGTAATCGTAGCCGGATTTCGGATAATAGTAAGTCGCAATACCGCCGACGCTGCGATTGTTATTGGCGTTGTGATGTATGCTGACAAAGGCGTCAGCCCGGTTCCGGGTGCTGACATTCACACGGGCCTGCAGTTCGTCTTTAGCCGAAGCATAAGGACCGTATACGTCTTTGTCCGTGGCACGAGTCAGGGAAACCAGTGCTCCTTCTGCTAACAGATACTGCCGCAGGTAATTAGAGATAAGCAGCGTCGAAGTCTTTTCTTTGTTTCCTTTCAGTCCGATTGCGCCGGGATCAGAACCGCCGTGACCCGGATCGATAGTAATCCGCTTTCCTTTCAGGCCGCCGGTAGTCGCAAAATTAATACGATTGCCAACCGGAGTGGAAGATTCCTGAGTCGGACGGATTACCGGACGGCGAACGGAGGTAGCGCCATATTTCATGGAAGCGTTCTTCACTTTATTTGTAGAAACATCTACTACAATACGGGTCGGCCTGCCGGTTGAGGCATCTTTTTTCAAGACAAAGCTTTTCAGTTCAGACTTCTGAATCCTTTTCGTCATGGGAACGCGGACGATAACATTGGTTTTGTCACGATCCACCGCAAAGCTCTTGGCCAGATCGCTTTTAATCGATCCCCTGCGGACCACATTCGGATCCATTGCACCGGAAATCTTAATCTGCAGTTCCCTGTCATTGACAATATCAACATTGTAACGCGTATTTTCTGTCAGGTCCACGACCATGCGCAGCACATTGAATTTGTCCACGCCCCAGTTTACACCGGTAACCGTGGCTGCTGCCGATACAGTACATGTAATCATCAGGCAGACCATTAAGAGCAGGAATGTAAAAAAGCGTTTACGCAAATCCGTACCTCCTTTGCGCAAAATAAAAGCGAAATAGAAAACGTATCAAACGGAATTCTTTAAAACTATTGTCTTACCATAATACACCATAACAATTTATTTTAGCATGTAAGATTTATAAAAGCAAACTATTTCGTTAAATAAAATTGAAGTTTGTATTGCCCGGCTGATGCCGCCCTCATAGCGCTCAGCTACAATTTCATAAACTAATTTGCTTTCTTGCTTCCGGAATCATGGCTAATAATTCAGAAGCCGCCAGGCCTACGCTGCCCTGCGCTGCAATTTCGCCTGCTAGGCCGTGCAGATAGACGCCGGCAACGGCCGCGTCAGCTGCAGGCAGGCCCTGCCCGATCAGCGCGGCTGTCAGCCCGGTCAGTACATCGCCGCTGCCGCCGGTAGCCATGGCCGGCGTTCCCGTTGTGTTTATGTAAATACTTCCGTCAGGCAAGGCAACGACCGTCGGCACGCCTTTCAGGACAATGACGGCCTGCCACTTCTCCGCATAGGAACGGGCGATTTCCACCCTGTCCTGTTCAATGTTGGCAATGCTCAGCCCGGTAATGCGAGCCATCTCGCCCGGATGGGGCGTCAGCACTTTTTCCGCCACCATATGGGACAGCAATTCCGTATGATCTTTCAGCGCAGTAATCGCGTCTGCGTCAATAACACAGGGGACATGCGCCGAAACCAGCAGTTCCCGGATCAGGCTGCCGGTTTCTTCCGAAACGCCAAAGCCCGGCCCTACCGCCAGCACATCGGCGCTGTACAATGCATCGGCCAACAGTTCCAGCGATTCTTCCCGAACAAGAGAATTTCCCTGCACCGGCAGGCCTTTCACCATCACTTCCGTGAGCTTTACCGCCAGTATTTCCCGGGCATTTTCCGGCGTAAACAGCGTAACCAGCCCGGCCCCGCTCTTCACCGAGGCAAAACTGCATAAGGCGGCAGCCCCCGTATAACCGCAGGAACCGGCCGCCACGACGACCCGTCCCACACTTCCTTTATGGGCATTCTTCGGACGTACAGGCAGTATTTCCCGGACTTTTTCCCCGGTTATCAGAAAGCGGTTCCCTTCCGTTTCTTTCAGCAGGGAAGCAGGCATACCGATGTCCGCCACCTGAAGCCTGCCCACATATTCCGCACCCGGATACAGGTGCAGGCCCAGCTTCGGCAAGGCCATGGTCACGGTCACATCAGCCCGGACTGCATGGGTGTCCACAGCGCCGGTATCGGCATTGATTCCGGTAGGAATATCCACTGCCAGCACACTGCAGCGCGCATTGTTTTCTTTTGCCTGGTTGATGCACTGGCACAGCCGGGCAAACAACGGACGCATCTTTCCGGAAAATCCGGTGCCCAGCAGGGCGTCGATCAGCAGATCGGCCTGCTGCACTTTATTTTCAATCTCAGCAAACTGCAGATTATCATCCGCATCTGTAACTTCCAGCAGCGAAGCGCCGCAGGAAAGATAATACTGCAGTTCATCGGCAGCGCTGCCCGTCAGTTCCCCGACCAGGCCGGCCAGTACCAGCGTCACGTCCGCCCCGCGGTTGTGCAGCCAGCGTCCGGCGCCGCTGCCGTCGCCGCCGTTGTTGCCTTTTCCGGCAAAAATCACTACTTTTTTATGACAGCAGGAACCCAGCAGTTTTTCGGCTGCATCTGCTACGGCCCGGCCCGCGTTTTCCATCAGGACGATTCCCGGGATACCGATTTCTTCTTCTGCGGCGTGGTCCAGTGCCCGCATTTCTTCCGCCAGTAAAATCTGCATGGATGTGCCTCCTGTCAAAATTGGAATTTGCTTGCCCGGCTGATGCCGCCTTCATAGCGCTCAGCTAACGCTTCGGTGCCTGATTGTCGCCTGCGCTGCTCTGGCAATGTTTTGAACAACAGCATAATTGCAGGAACAGTGTTTTCTTTTCTTCCTCGCGCCCTGCGGGAGC
>JAFTZZ010000126.1 GCA_017460905.1 Acidaminococcaceae bacterium
CTGCTTGTCGTCCTTCTTGACATTGGCGGCCTGCTTGGTGTTGTTGTCGGCAGGTTTCGGCGCCGGTTTCTTGTCGTCACCGCCGCAGCCGGCTGCGCCAAGAGCAAGCATGGCAGACAACGTTAACGCGACTAATTTCTTTTGCATAATAGTACGCCTCCTTAGCAAAATTTATCCTTATTGTCATTATAACATATAAATCGCGAAAAATTCTACAGATGTTACGGCAGCGTTTCTATTTTTCCGGCTACGTTTCAAAACCAAACCGCAATTGCTATAAAAAGCAGAAATAAATCAGAAGAACATTTCTCAAAAAATTGTTTATTTCGCATCCTTCAGCGTAACGCACAGCTCCTCGAATTCTTTTCTTGCGCCCAGATGCACAAAAGAAAATTCCTGATATTTGCCGCGGTCGCCCTTCCAGTACAAAAACAGCCAGGGGCCTGCGTCTCCGTCCTCAAGATGTTCTTTCCGTTTTTCTACGATCCCGTCTTTCACACAGGCAAAAAATTTTGCCCACTCTTCGTCGGACAACTCCTTCGTGCCGGAGACGGTAATATGTTTTTCCCGCAACGGCCATGTTTTTCCTTCCCGTTTTTCATGATAAAACAGATGCTT
This sequence comes from Acidaminococcaceae bacterium, assembly GCA_017460905.1. GTDB lineage: Bacteria > Bacillota > Negativicutes > Acidaminococcales > Acidaminococcaceae > Succiniclasticum. Next base: position 619 of record JAFTZZ010000126.1, read on the forward strand.
TCCGTCCTTAACGGAAAAACGGTATCGCTGAAAACGCGGCGGGAATGTTGAAGCGTCGTATGTGTAGTAGAATTCCGTAATATCCTGCATGGCAATATCTTTACCGACAATTAATTTATCTTTCATAAAGAACGAACCTCCACCGGTACAACCCATCAGAAAAAGAACGGAAACCGTAAGCGCCACGGCAATTGTAACATGCTTCAAACTGATCATGTCTCTTCCCCTTTGTTTTTTGAATTGGTTCTTTATTGACGAAAGCATTCACAAAACGCACCGACAGGCGTGCAGAAGAATGAATCAACGGTTCTTTAAATTTTGAAAAGCCGGTTCTCCCTTCTGGGGGGAGCCTCCTTTTTCTCCATGTCCGGGTAGCCTAGGACACAGTTGCCGATACCTTCGAATTCGCCTTCCAGCCCCAGCGAAGCAAGGAGCGCTTTTCCTTCCGGATCTTCAAAGGTTTCTTTCGCGCGATGGATCCAGCAGCTACCGATGCCCAACGCATGCGCCGCCAGCAGCATATTGCCCATGACCAGGCTGCCGTCATAGACACGTGCAGGAATCTCCTTCGGCGCAATGACGACCAGTACCACCGGAGCTCCGTAAAAGGGATCTTCCCTCTTGAACGGATCATACTTACGGTTCAAACGGGAAAGCATATCCCTGGTTTCCTTATCCGTCACCGCCAGAATGACCGGCGACTGCTTACCCATAAAGTTTGGCGCATACAGCCCCGCTTCCGTAATCTGGTCGATCAGTTCCTGCGGAACCATGTCCGGTTTGAATTTTTTACAGCTGCGTCTTGACAGAATACTTTGCAACACTTCATTCATACTATGCCGAGCCCCCTTTCTGTTTCTATTTTACAGGTTGATAATTTCTCAGTCAATAACCTCTTTTTTCACATAAACGGTACCATCCATAATCCGGCGGGCGGTACGGAACACGCCGATAAAGCTTTGCTAATAACTGCTTACAATTTTTTATAAAATTTATGCGGATGCACGCTTCCGGGAATCGTTCCATTGGACACAACATCAGGAATACGATCCGCAAGCACGTCTTTTTTTAACTTGCGCCCCATTTCAATTTTCTCTTTTGCCGGAATTTCACGCCAGCCCTCGCCATACGCCTGTCCCATTGTAAATGTTGCACTGGACGGCAATTCGCTTATCCGCGCAAGCAATGTTTTATAATATTCCATGGAAAGCCTTCCACCCTTCCCTTATAATACTTGTCTAAAAAAGTTTCTTTCTATAAAATAGGTTAGGTGAAAATCTAAGTGCACGTTTGAAGTCGTAAATGCACGGACGTAAATAGTAACTGCACGCACGAAGTTGTAAATGCCCACATGACGGAAAAATCGGGCATTAAGAATTGCAATTGGAGGGAAAATCATGTACATCTACCGTAAAGAAGGTATGCCAAAAACCGGACTGCAACTTACGATTTTTTTGAAATCGTAAATGCACCCCGTTTTCAGCGTCAGTTATTCTGGTGATGCCCTGCCTTCTTGGCAAATTTACCGGCTTACTTCTTCAGAAGCGCCGGTGTTAGGTCGATGGAATCGGACGGGATTTTCTCAAGTTCCAGGAGAGTTGCCGTCTCCTGTCCATAGATCTGGATAAACAGATCCAGAGGAGCCTGTCCATTCCATTTTTTGCGCGGGTATGAATTGATGTGGTTCATGAGCTTTGTGATATCCGTCTGGGTAAACCGATCCATCGATGTTCCCTTGGGGATCACATACCGAATGAACTCATGGTTCCGCTCGCAGTTGCTTTTCTGATTGCTGTTCATGGGATCGCAGTAGAAAACCCGGCATTGTATCTCGCCGGTTTCCGTGTCGCATTCGATTTCTACCGGATCCGTAAATTCACTGCCCCGATCCGTGAGAATCACCTGGAAAAGCGCAGAGAATCGCTGGTCGCCAAGCCGGCTTCTTAACGTATGGAAGATTTCAGACACGGACGCAGCCGTATTACGGTTCCTGATGTACATCAACTGCAGGTCGCAGTTTGTAAACAGGATCGTAAGCAAAACCTTGCCGCCTTTCCTGCCGGTAACACTGTCCATCTGGCTGATCGCGGCATCCGGATGCCGTGAAACATAAGCTTTGTAGTCCCCGTAGCCGCGGTCGATATGGCACTGTTTGTCGACCCTTAATACTGGGCCGCTCTTCTTCCGGGATGGCATCCGAAGCTTGCGGCGAAGGTCAAAGTTGTCCGCTTCCAGCAGACCGCTATTAATGTAGGTATAGAGGGTGCGATCCGATACAGGCATTTCCGCTTTGTGTGTGTTCCATACAACGGAAACAGCCTGTCCGCGCTTAATTTCCGGGGAAACAACGGAATCGAGGTAGGCCAGTTCCTCTTCCGAAAGGGAAATGCCTTTGCGGGATTCGGAACGAAGCGTTTCATAGGCTTCCTGTGCCAGCTTCGCATCGTATTCCATCTTTTGCAGACGGCATGTACGACGATTGGGACAGGCTGAGCAGACATACGGGGGCTTTTCATAGCGGACGCAGAAGTCCTCCTGAAAGCGGTCGCACCCATTAATACAATCCCCGCAAGCGCCACCGCAGTCCTGCTTTCCTTTATGGCATCCGAACCGGAAACGACCCGCTTTGTAGTGGGAGCACGCCTCCGGGAACCGACACTCATTCCTGTGAATGCAGTTATTGCCCTTTGAGTTGCGAACCGGGACCCGGCGCGCTTTCACTTCGCGAGCAACAGTAGTTCGATCTGAATCGATGCGCCGGGCAATGGCAGTAAAGCTTTCACCGGCTTTCAGGCCCATCTGGATTTCCTGCCGGTCATCAAGGGTTAAATGTTTATTCATGACAGCCTCCTTTCTAAGGGCAGAGCAAACATAACATAACCCAAAAACCGGGTTCTGCCCAGACCCGCCCTCGCCGGGAGGCAGGAAAGCAGCATTAACCGCTTTTTGCATGACAGGGTATTCCGTGTCACTGCGTCAAGGGCTGCCCGGGCGCAAGCGCCCATCGTGCTGTCCCTTGACTCCGTTCCCGCTCTTTTGGCAGGATCGAGTAGGAGGCTACCCATTAGCTGAGTAGCCGACCTCTCACACCACCGTACGTACCGTTCGGTATACGGCGGTTCAATCTTATAAGCGCATAGACTCGTACTTACTGAGTATGTCAAAATACCC
>JAFTZZ010000127.1 GCA_017460905.1 Acidaminococcaceae bacterium
ACCTGGTTACGAATAATTCTTCAAAAGATCATGAACATTACGTAAAGAAAATGAATGCGATGGGAGTCGGGGTGACTGCCAGGGAAGTGCTTATCTCGTCGGATGCGCTGGTGAACCATCTCAGGCATATAAAACCGGCGGCGCGGCTGTTTGTCCTGGGGACGCCGGAGTTAAAGAAGGCAATAAAAAAGGGAGGTTTTACACTGACCTCCCGGTTAGAAGAAGAAACGGATTATGTTGTGGTTGGCTTCGACCAGACGCTGACCTATGAAACGCTTACGATTGCCTGCAGGCTGATTGACAGAGGGGTTCCCTATATTGCAACCCATCCGGATGTCCGCTGTCCTATTGAGGGCGGTGAATTTATTCCGGATACAGGTGCTTTTCTGGCCTGCATCCGGACCGCTACCGGCAAAGAACCGGAATTTATTACGGGTAAGCCCTATGGCTATATGGTAGATGCGGTTATGGAACGCACCGGATTGCAAAAGGAAGAAATTGCCATGGTGGGGGACCGGCTGATGACGGATATCCGGTTTGGAACGGATAACGGGATCCTTTCCATTCTGGTACTGACCGGGGAGGCGTCTCTGGCGGATGTGGAAAACGGAGACGTTAAGCCGGATATTATTTTACCCCATGCAAAGGAAATCTTGAATTATTTGTAAAAATAACTGAAAGGGAAAAGGCTTCGCAGAACTCACGGTGCTTTGCTTAAGTCTTTTCCCTTTTTTCTTTTTTTACAAGATTATTTTATCTAATCCAGGACAAACCGGAAAGGAATCTCTGCACTGATCAGCGAAAGCAGCGGAACATCTTCTTTCCGTACCTGGGCGATGACGTTGCTGCGTGGATCCATTGGCTGTGGCGCAGTCAAAATCTGGAGTTCACCTTTGTACCGTCCGTAGCTGTTGTTGTCAAGCAGAACCGTTCCCACCGGCAGTAGGGAAGATTTTTTCCCGTTTGCCAGCAGCTGGGGGCCGGCGAATACGGCGGCGTATTCTTTTGGCATTTCTATGACAAGCTTGTTTTCGTTCCGTTCCGGAGTAATATCAAGGTTTTTTGTCAAATCCCGGCTTTCCTTTGCGCGGATAACATCTGCCGCAGGATCGGGACGGTTGGTAAGAGAATGGTTTAATAGCGGCCGGATAAAAGCAGCAGAAGAAAGAATGTGGATATGCAGCGGCAGCGGTCCGTCCGGCTGCCATTCTTTTTTAGGGGGAAGTGCTTTTCGGGAATAGCGGGCATCCGCGTTGGCAAGAGTTTCCGGATCAGCCAGCGCCTGCATTTCCGCAAGACCGGGGTTGCTGTCTGCGATGATCAGGCTGTCGCAGCCAATCGCCGTCAGGATGGGCGCAGCATCGCAGGGAGCAATGGTACGCAGGCTTTCCATGGTTGGGAGACCGGCATAAAGCGGCCCGCGTTTTCCGGTCTGGCTGGCGGCGAAAACGCCGACTGTCATATCATGCCGGTGCAATAAGGCGTTTTGCCGCTGAATTGTTTCCGAGCTGAGCCCTGTATGAGGCCTTGGATAAAAATTATGCTGGCCGTCGATACGGGAAAAATCCGCCCCGGCTTTCAGCAGCGCGTTCAGCTGTACCGAGCGAAGCGTTGAGGCGTTCAGCTGTACATGCATCTCATGGCTGAAGGCTGCGGCTGTTCCCGGATCAATATCGTAATCGAAGCGGGCAGTCGTGATATGTAATTTTTTCAGATGTCCGGGCGTTAATTCCGGAATGTCAAGAATTTCCAACGTCAGGGGGGAAATGTCGGCAATGACTTCCAGACCCAGATCTTCCGCAGCGGAAAACAGATAAAGCGTGTCATTACGCAAGGTACGGATATTGCTTTCCGGAATATGCAAAGAGGAAAAAATACGCTTATACCCTAAAGAAGCAGCAGCTTTCAGCAGCTTCATATTTTTTTCTCTGTCAGTGTCGAGTCCAGGATAGATGGAAATTCCTAATTTCATTGCGCAGCCTCCTGTAAAATGTTCGGGATTTTTTAAGGGAAGTCGTTTAAGCATTGATTACTTTCGTTTCACGTGAAACAAATCGTTATAGCAATCAGCCTGCTCTATGTTAAAGAAGTGTTTTCTTCCGGCGGATCGTCAAAGCCTGCCAGCCAGGTCGCAGCGAAGCCTGCCAGCCAGGCGATGAAAACGCCGCCCAAATATAACAGTGCATTGTTGGTTGCAGCAGCCAGCGGTACACCGGAAATGCCTAATGCATATGAACCGATGCCGTGATATGCCTGCCAGGCGCCGCCACAAGCGCCGCCGATACAGGCGCAGACAAAGGGTTTTCCAAGGGGCAGTGTTACCCCATAGATCAGGGGTTCGCCGATGCCCATGATACCAACAGGCAGCGAACTTAAAACCGTGCGCTTCAGTTCTTTGTTTTTACTTTTCAGGTAAACGGCAAAGGAGGCGCCGACCTGTCCGCAGCCGGCCATAGCCGCAATTGGCAATAAAATCGTCATACCCATGGAGGCAAGCATATCCGCGTGGATCGGCGTCAGCCCGTGATGCACGCCGGCCATGACGACAGGCAGGAACAGTCCGCCGATGACAAACCCGGTAACCGCACCGCCCGTCTGGATGGTGTGAACCGTATAATAGCCCAGAAAATCAGAAATATATCCGCCCAGAGGCTGAAATACAAATATGCTGGCGAGGGATACGATAATAATTGTAATAAACGGCGTCAGGAACAGGCTGGCGGCGTCAGGAACACGCCTGCGCAGACGCGTTTCAATCAGGGCTGTTGCCGCACCTGCCAGCAGTGATGCAAAAACTCCGCCCCGCCCGGGGACGAGCGGAGAACCGAATAAGGAAATGTCTGCCAGACCGGGCGCAGTCAGCAGCGCTGCCATTGCGCCGCCTAATGCAGGGGTGCCGCCGAATTCACGACAGGCATACATGCCGATAAACGCATTCAGCACTGTAAATATGGAACTTCCGGCCAGCCTCAGGTATTGCAGCAGCGGTTCGGAAGCAAGCCCGGGACTGATTTTCAGAAGCAGGCTGATTACGCCGGTCAGCAGGCCGCAGCCGATAAATGCGGGGATAAGCGGGATGAAAATATGTCCGATCCGTTGCAACAGCCGTTTTAACGCAGACCTGCTGTTCTGTTTTTTTATCGCGGCGTGCAGCTCTTTGCCGTCGCCAAAGGAAGCTTGTTTTTTTGCGGGCGGTGCTGCGGTTTCTGCGGCTGCAGGGGGAACTGGTGAAACCTCTGCGGCTTGCGGCGCAAGCAGGCGCTTGCATTCCTTTGCTACGCTTTCAGCCTTGCCCGGTCCCAGAACGACATGGATTTCGTTTTCGTTCATAATCACGCCCTTGACGCCGGGTATTTTCTTTAATTCTTCTTTGGTTACGGAAACGGTTTTAACATGCAGGCGAAGCCGCGTCATGCAGTTATATGCTTCCGTTATGTTTTCCGGACCGACTGCGTCCAGGATTTGTTTGGCAGTTTGCTGATTGTCCATTTACAAACCTCATTTAAGAGCCTGCTTCAGGCTGCCGTGATTTTCCTGCAGCCGTTTCATAGCCGTCGGATAATCAATGCCGGCCAAATGCATCAAAATAGCAGGCTTGACTGCGCCGCGGGCCTGTTCCAGCAAAGCGTCTGCCGTATCGCCGTCACAGCCGGAGGCTTCCATTAATATGCGCTTAGCCCGGGCTTTCAGTTTCAAATTGGTGCATTGCAGATCCACCATTAAATTGCCGTATACTTTTCCCATCAGGATCATGCTGCCGGTAGAAAGCATATTTAAAATCAACTTTTGCGCCGTACCGGCTTTCATACGGGTAGAACCGGTGATAACTTCCGGACCGGTAACGGCTGTCAGGGAAAGATCGGCAACTGCCTCGGTCTCAGGCTTATCCGTGCAGGCAACGGCAATCGTATACGAGCCGACCGTTTTTGCGTATTTCAAGGCGCCGAGCACATAAGGCGTCCGTCCGGAAGCGGACAGGCCGACGACCACGTCCAGGTTGTTCAGCTTTTGCTTTTTGAGATCTTCCGCGCCGGCAGCTTCAGAGTCTTCCGCACCCTCCTGAGCCTGGAAAATAGCAGGTGTGCCGCCGGCAATGATACCCTGTACCAGAGCCGGATCTGTGCTGTAGGTTGGCGGACGTTCCGCTGCGTCTAAAATTCCCAGCCGCCCGGAAGTGCCTGAACCGATATAAAACAAACGGCCTCCGTGGGAAAGGTGGCCGGCAATGACCGTAATGGCCCGGGAAATATCAGGCAGGATCTTTTTCACGGCTTTGGGAACTGTCTGATCCTCTGCGTTGATCAGTTTTACAATTTCAAGGGCAGAGGCTTCGTCAATTGCCCTGGTGCGCGGATTCTGCTGCTCTGTAGTTAACTTTGTCAAATCAAGCATGCTGTCGCCTTTCGTTTTTAAATATACAGTAGTAAAACGCATGTAACAGATTTAATTACGTTTTACGAATAATAAAAATTGTTTTTCATCAGGCATCATAGTATTGGTGTTTTTTTCATTATATATCAACTGGAAAAAAGTGGCAAAAATTTAATTTCAACATTGACCGTAAAGGCAGTTTATTATATGATAATAA
>JAFTZZ010000128.1 GCA_017460905.1 Acidaminococcaceae bacterium
CAACGGTTAAGACGGAGACAGGTGATATTACTGCGGACTCTGTGAGCGCAGGCAACGACGCCTTACTCACAACTGTGGAAGGTAATGTAGATGCTAAGGAAGTATCTGCGGATCACAATGCGACGATTGCAACAGAGAAGGGCAACATCGCTGAAAATTCTGTAACAGCAGGAAACGATGCTACCTTAACAGCAAAGACCGGCGATATCACCGCGGGCTCTGTGAACGCAGGCAACGAAGCTTTAATCACAACTGTAGAAGGTAATGTAGACGCTAAGGAAGTATCCGCAGATTACAATGCTACGATTGCAACAGAGAAGGGTGATATCACCACAGATTCTGTAACGGCAGGCAATAACATCCATGTAGAAAACGGCAATGGTACGACAAAGGCCGGCACGCTGACTGCCGGAAACAAAGTTACAGTTAAAAATGGTGATGGCCAAATTATTATCGGAACGGCAGATGGCGCTAATGTTTCGCTGACTAATGCAGGTCAGAACGGCACTGTAAAGGCAGACAGAGTTCTTGCAGAAACCAGAGGAAACAGCAACGGTACCGGCGCGGCCGATGTTCTCCTTGGCGGTAGCAGCGTAAGCGTAAAAAGCGTAGTGAATAAGGGCGGTTCCTCACCTCTGGCGATTTCAACTGTGGGTGCGTCCGCTGACCAGGCCATGAAGGATATCCGTCTCGGACAGCAAAATGCGGACGGCAGTTACAGTGGTGGAATCAGTTCTGCTTCCGGCGCAGTAATACAGCAAGTATGGACCGATACAGGCCTTATTTATGCAGAGGGTGATACGGATCTTCATATCAGCAAGGCGGTGGCAAACGACAAACTGCACGTAGCTAATGATGAAGTTTCGGTAGCTGTATATGGACGTACGCCAACACACGATGGAGAGACCATTGTATATTGGACTAACAATAGCCGGAATAAACCAAATGAAAATATGCAGGCCTGGTTCAATCGGGATTATTACGGAGCAGGGCGTTGGTTATGGATTGATCTGAAAGGGAATGGCGCAGTAACCATGCACAATGGCGAAATGATTGATTATAATTATTATAGAAAACTGTATGGCGATTATCCGAGCCTGACGGATATGATGCGTAAACGCCTGGATATAGAAATATCTGACAACGAGATGGTTTATTATGACAGGCTTGGCTTGATTCGTTATGACGCGCCGTCTGTTCAGAATGCAAAAGGTGATGAAATTGAAACAGACTGAGAGGAGCTGTTGTCCGCAGTAAGTATCGGGATAAGTAAAAACAGGCTGAGATAAATCAGCAGAACGCAGCGGCGGTGAGCTTAATATCGGTTCACCGCCATTTTTATATTGGTGAACCTTAGCGTCAAACAATCCCCGGTTTTGCGTTTTAACAATGGAAAAATAACAAAACACCTGCTTACACGCAATGATATGCTGTAAGCAGGCGCTTTTTATGTTAGGCTCTTGTCATTCACTGTATCAGTCTTCGATTTCATACTGCGTTTTGATCAGATTCCACAGTTTTGCCTTTTTCAGTTTATCGACCGGCGCCCGGAACGTAGCGGTACATGTGCCGGGGGCGCGTCCAATTTCCAGTCCTCCGGTGATGGTGATACGGTTCATAACTTGCGGGACTGTCATGTCCAGCAATCCGGCAGCCCGTTCCATAGCGCACTGGATAGCGGCATTCAGGTTTGCCCCGGTACCAATAAAGGAAACGGGCGCAGTCTTTTCAAGTTCAACATTCCATTTCTTTGCTTCTTCTTCTGCCAGCATGGCTTCCTCTTCTGTCAAAGGTTTGGCAAGATAGGGGAGGTCTTCGGCTACGGGCAAAAGAACAGGACCTTCCAGATTCAGTCCCTTAATGACGGAGACCTGAAGTATGGCAATACCGGAAACGTCTGTAGTATGTCCTGCGATTTCCCCGTCCCCCTGCATGGCATGCATATCGCCTACATATACGCCACCGCCGGGAATGCGAACCGGGGCGATCAGTACGGCGCCTGCCCGTACACGGTTGATATCCATGTGTCCGTCTGTAACATCTTTTAACTGCTCTGCTGTAATGCCGTATTCATGGGGAGCCCCCACGAGGAACTGGCCGAAATCGCCTGCGTTGTGAGAATCTGGCGTATTCCGTACGGGAGTGGTGCCCAGCTGGCCCAGGAAGGGACGGAAGCGGGCGACCATGCCGGGCAGGTCGTGGGGCGCAAGAAGTACGACAGGATTCTGGATAGAATTATCCGGCGTCTGCATAAAATCCTTTGCATCCTTTGCCGCTGTTTCCGCTCCGGCCTTATCCAGGGTAATGCCGACTTTATAGGTATCCTCGAATGCAATCGTGTAACCGCTGGTGAACGCAAAGGGGGCGACCGGCGCGCCGCAGGCTTCGCACTTTATGGCGTCCTGGCCGATGCCTTCCACATAGGTCGGGGGATATAATTTACCGCATTTAGGGCATTTGCCGGCTACAAAGGGGTCTCCCAGGCAGCGGTCTGCAAAAACGGTGTCATTGCCTGAAGCGGTTCCTTTTGAAGTCACTTTAACGGAAATAATTTTGATCGCGATAGCGTCTCCCGGTTCCGCGCTTTCGACCAGAACAGGCTTTGTTACCTCATGACCGCCGCGGATTGCGGGTGTGAGCATGGGCCCCCAGCATCCGGCAGCTGTGTTTGCCACGATATAGCCGCCGTCTTTGACCGGCCCGAGCATTGGGACATCCGGCCCAAGGATTCCGTTGGTGAATTCATTCACAAAAACTGTCTGCTTTGCCATGTGTTGATCATCCCTTTCCATTCATTAAATTTTTGTCACAAGGGTTATTAAATTCTATATTCGACAAGAAAACATAAAATCCTTTTGCGATTCCCGGGAAGCTGATATATAATTATATGATAAAAATAAGACAGAAACCGATATTTTAAGGAGGAATCAGATGAAAACCTATTCGTATGCGCCGAAAGGGGTTTGCTCCCGCGGCATTACCTTTGACATGGATGAGCAGGGAAAGCTGCATAACGTCGCCTTTGCCGGGGGATGCCCCGGTAACCTGCAGGCCATATCCAAACTGGTGGAAGGGGCGGACGCCCGGCATGTTGCAGAGCTGCTCCGTCATAACGATTGCGGAGGGCGGGGTACTTCCTGCGCCGACCAGCTGGCCATCGCCATAGAGGGAGCGCTGAACGGGTAAAACGCCGCGCGTCAGACGCGGCAGGATAACAGCAAACAAAAAAGGAACAGCACATTGCGCGCTGTTCCTTTTTGTTTGCTGTGAATGCCTTTTGGTTATGCGTTTGCCTTGATGCATTCGTTGATGTCTTTGATCAGGGCGGGAACGTCCAGGCCGTGTGCGCCGGCGCCTTCGCCGATGGTCTCGAACTGGGCGGCCATGCAGCCGATGCAGCCCAGGCCGTAATCGGCAAATACCTGCATGATTTCCGGATGCGCCTGTACGGCTTCAATAATATTGGTATCCGCAGTGATTTCATCAAGCGCAGTTTTTGCAGCTTCGTTAACTTCCATTTGTTTCACCTCGTAACAATTTCCAAATTTTGTGCAGACTTATTATAGCATTCTTATAGGAAAAGGAAAAGGGCGAAAACAGAATTTCATAATTTTTTCAAAATTGTGGTTGATAAAATTACGGTACACAATATGTTGTATATAGTGTTTCAGGCACGCTAAAAAATTTAGCAAAATCAGAGAAATTCAGGAAAAAACATGCATAAAAGTGTTGCAAAATGAGAAACTTGTCTGTATAATGGAGGAAAGTGGTGAAAAGTGGGTAAAAGGGGTGAAGAAAATGTTCCTGGGCGAATACCGGCATTCATTGGACGACAAGGGTCGTCTCTTCATTCCTGCCAAATTACGGGAAGCCCTCGGCAAGCGGTTTTACATCAGCAAAGGCTTTGACCATTGCCTGATGATCTACGATGAAGTGCAGTGGGCGCTGTTTTCGGAAAAACTGAACGCCCTTTCCATGGGCCAGAAAAAGAACCGTGACATCAAGCGATTCTTCTTTTCCGGCGCGGATGAATTTACCTGCGACAAGCAGGGGCGCGTACTGTTGAGCGCGGTCCTGCGGGATTACGCAGGCATCAGCAGGGACGCCGTGATCGTCGGTGTCGGCGACAAGGCGGAAATCTGGTCGGCCGAGCAGTGGCAGGCCAGGGATGAAGCGGCGGAGCAGATGATAGACGAAGGACTGGATGACCTGAATCTGGATATTTGACGGAGAGGCGTATGGAATTTTCGCATGTGAGCGTACTTTTGACGCAATGCGTGGACTGGCTGGTGACGGATCCGGACGGCATCTATGTGGACTGCACCCTGGGCGGCGCCGGGCATTCGGCGGAGATTGTTACGCGTCTTTCGGCAAAAGGCCGGCTGGTGGGTATCGACCAGGATACAGATGCGCTGGCAGCCGCGGCAAATCGGCTGAAGGGCGCAGCGTGCCGGGTGGATATCGTCCGGTCGAATTTTAAGGATATTAAGAAAGTATTACAGGATTTGGAGATAGAAGGCGTAACCGGCATCCTTTTTGACCTGGGGGTTTCTTCCTACCAGCTGGATACGCCGGAACGGGGCTTTTCCTACATGCACGAAGGCCCTCTGGATATGCGCATGAACCAGGATGCACCCCTGACGGCGGATTCCATTGTCAACACCTACAGCGAGGCGGAACTGTCCGGGCTGATCTGGCGTTACGGGGAAGAGCGATGGGCGAAACGGATCGCGCAGTTTATCGTGGCAGAACGGCAGAAAAAGCCGCTGCATACGACGGGCGAGCTGGTAGAGGTCATCAAAAAGGCGATTCCCAAAGGCGCCCGCAAGGACGGTCCTCATCCGGCGAAGCGGACCTTTCAGGCGCTGCGCATTGAAGTGAATGATGAATTAAACATTCTGGATCAGGTAGTGGAGGATGCGGTAAACGCGCTGAAGCCCGCCGGCCGGATCGGCGTCATCACCTTCCACTCTCTGGAGGACCGGATCGTCAAACAGAAACTGGCGCAGCTGGCAAAGGGTTGTATATGCCCGCCCCACATGCCCTGCGTTTGCGGCAGGAAGCCGGTTATCAAGAAACCGGGCAGCCTGATGCCGGAGGAGCAGGAAGTGGCAGTCAACCCCAGGGCCCGCAGCGCGAGACTGCGTTTTGCGGAAAAATTATAAAAAGAAAGCAGGCAACGTTACATGTTAGCGAGAAAATACAGTTACGAAGAACAGCAGTGGGCACAACCGGAGCGTGAGCGGCAGGTTGAAGAACGTCCCCGTCCCCGGCGTGTCCGGAAACCGAATTACAAACTGTTCCGCCGCCGCCTGTTTGTGACGGCAGGTATCGTCCTGGCCATGTATTTTGCCACGGTCATGCGCAGCGCCGCGCTGGTATCGGCCGGCAACCAGCTGATCAAGCTGCAGACGCAGGAATCCCAGCTGATTGCCAGAAATTCAGAACTGAAGATCGAAGTAGACCAGTTGAAGGGTCCGGAGCGGATCACATCAATCGCGGAAAAGCAGCTGGGCATGAAGGTGGCCCGCAGCAACATTTATGTAAAAGCAGTCAAACAGTAGGTTATCGTAAGGAAAGATGCGAATCGGGTCTTATGCTTATCATAGCCTTTTAAAATTTTGGGTCAGAAAGGTAAATAAATTTTGAGAGGCAGCCTTTTCGGGCTGCCCTTTTTGTTTAAGAGGGGAAGGCTGCCGCCGGATGTGCGGCACATGCAGTGTGCAACAGGATTTCTGTAAAGGGGGAGCATGGTATGCAAAAGCAGTTACAACAGTTGGTTGCGCTTTTACCGGAAGTAAATGTGATCGGTACAACGGATAAAACCGTTACGGATATTACGGCAGATTCCCGTGTGGTACAGCAGGGGAGTCTGTTTATTGCGTTAAAAGGGGTCCATGCGGACGGACACAAGTTCCTGCCGAAGGCGGCGGAAGCCGGCGCGGTAGCAGCACTGGTGGAGGATGTGCCCGCAGAGGTTCCGGCAGGGCTGACGCTGCTGCAGGTACCCGATGTGCGGGCGGCCATGGAGCTCGTTGCGCCGTATTTCTTCGATTTTCCCGGCAAAACCATGCGGATGATCGGCGTGACCGGGACCAACGGCAAGACCACCAGTACCAACATAATCCGGCAGGTTTTGAAAAGCGCGGGCTATACATGCGGCATGATTGGTACCATCAATGTGATGATTGATGAGGAGTCTGTCGTTTCCCACAATACGACGCCGGATGTGGCGGATCTGCAGAAATTCCTGTATCGCATGAAGGAAGCGGGCTGCCAGTATGTGGTCATGGAGGTTTCTTCCCATGCCCTGGCGCTGAAGCGCGTCGCCGGTATCGAATACGATACGGCGGTGCTTACCAATATTACGGAGGATCACCTGGATTTCCATAAGACCATGGAGGCCTACCGGGATGCCAAGAGCCTGCTGTTCGAGCATCTGACGGACGGTGAAAAGCCCGGCAAGACGGCGGTGTTCAATGCGGATGAACCGGCAAGCGCGGTCATTGAGGCCCGGACGAAGGCGCCGTTCCTCACCTACGGCATGGGGCATGATAACGATATTTATCCTCTTGCCTATGAGGTGGAAGCGAAGGGGATGCATCTGCGCCTGCATACGCCGGCCGGGGAGATGGATCTGCAGCTGAAGATTACGGGCAAATTTAATGTATATAATGTGATGTGCGCGGTAGGCGCCCTGCTGGCGGAAAAGATTGCGAAGGCGGACATCGAAAAGGTGCTGAACG
>JAFTZZ010000129.1 GCA_017460905.1 Acidaminococcaceae bacterium
CCCGGCGGGACTTGACCTGATTGGCCATGCGCAGCAGTTTTAACTGGTGGCTGACTGACGACTGCGTCATTTCCAGCGCATCGGACAGATCGGTGACGCAAAGTTCGTTGTGTGCCAGCGCATTGATGATTTTCATGCGCGTTTCATCGCCTAACACTTTAAAAAAATCAGCAATCGCGCTGAGATGTCTTTCGTCCAGCATCTGCTCCTTAACTTTTTTTACCGTCGCGGCGTCATAATTCAAATCCGGTGAAGATGCGGTTTCTGCTTTGACGGAGTTCTGCCGGGGTGTTCGTTTTGTTGCTGCCATATCGATAACCTGCCTGTTCATTTTAAATAATATGCGTCATTTGTTCATTTCTGCATATAAATATTATAACACATAGTAAGGAACTGTGAAAAGTTGTACCGGAAAGTTTTATGAAAGATTGAAGTATTTGCAGAATACAGTTAACTATTATGCTATTTATACTCCTTGACAGAAACCGTATTTTGTGCTATTATTTTGTTGTAATTAAAAAGATTACAACTGAATGCAAAGAACGCTGATTTTTACCGAAATGATAGCAGCTATTGGCGTTTGTTTGTCAAATTTTACGGTGAATGGTATTGCATGATGAGGAGGAACAGATTATGGCAAATGCAGAACGCGATTTTATTGTTGAAAAAGTTAAGGAAGTGCTGGCAGCTCCCAGCTGCTGCCCCGAATTGAAAGAGGCGGCGCAGAAGTATCTGGACGCGTTGGATACTGCGGACGAAAAAGCAGCGGCAAAATTCCTGGTGGCAGAGTTGGAAGAGGATGTGCAGAGTATTGAGTCTACGCTGGCATTTTTCAGTTCAGATGCCGGTAAAGCGTATTTTGGCGCGGAAAAGGCTGCCGAGCTGACGGAAGCGGCAAAGAAGGTTATCGCAGCCGGCGGCAAGACCTGCTTCTGTCCGGCCTGCGCTGCAGGACAGGCAATCCTGGATAAAAAAGAAGCGCTGCTGTAAGCGGATCAGATTTCCCGGTGGAAAGTAAAATTTTCCTGCCGGGATTTTTTGTTTTTCATCTTCCGTTACAGATTTTATTTCATAACTGCCTTGAAAAAAACACAGAAGCAGGGTATCATGAAATTGAATATAGGAATGAAAACAAATTTGCTTTTATTTTTCTCACTGAAGAACAATGAAAGGTTTTTATGCAGCGTTGTGATTTTTTAAAGGAGTATTTTTACGGAGGAAACTACGATGAAGCTGAAAAAACAGATTTTTTTACCCATCCTGTTATCTCTGTCTGTATTTTTTTCTTCGACTGTCATGCTGTCTGCTTCTGCGTATGCTGCTGTAACGCCGCAGGTTGCGACGGTGATGGAATTGGCTGAAGCTGCGCCGAACAATACAGAAATTCCGAAAGTAGATAAAGGAACCTCCGGGGATTCCAGACAGTCAGATGCGGCCAGGTCAAGAAAAGATTCTTCTTTTTTTGAAGAAGTATTCGAGAAAATTGCCGTGATGTTCCTGCTGTACATGTTTTTAGAAGCGATCCAGGCAATTTTGCATGACTTCTTTAATGACGGGGAAACTAAAATAAAAATTACGCCGAAAGAGAAGCAGAATACGCCGGATAATAAAGGAACAAACCAGAACAAAAATACAAAACGGATT
Organism: Acidaminococcaceae bacterium; assembly: GCA_017460905.1. Lineage (GTDB taxonomy): Bacteria > Bacillota > Negativicutes > Acidaminococcales > Acidaminococcaceae > Succiniclasticum. Next base: position 1,645 of record JAFTZZ010000129.1, read on the forward strand.
CCCGCGCAGGATGTGTAAATGCAGGAAATAGTTTTGCGATTTGAAAGAGAAATAATGCAACAGGCGAAAGAATATATTTGAAAATATGCGATGATAAGTTGAAGGAGCGCGAGAGTATGCAGGACGATGAAAGCAGGGTGCACGAAACGGTAAAATCCGTTTACCCTTTTGAAACGGGAGAAGATACTATCTGTAAATATGTGCGTTCGGAGGTTAAGTCTGATCTGGCGAAGAAATTCCCGTCCGGACATACGGGCTGTCTTTCCACTGCGGTAGTGGAGGCGATCAGCGCCAATATTTATTTTGATAAGAAAAAAGAGTTTGAAAATGACCGGGCAGGCGCGGATGTTTATCTGCAAAACCATGCAGGCAATTCGTCCTATGCGGTGGCGTTTACCGAGGACGGGAAAAAATACTGGATGGTACACAGCGGTTACGATGCGCTGCCGTCCTGTATTGCAGGGATGCAGATGACGGTGGAGCGTCCGGAACACAAGGGCTGCTGCGGGGAATGAGAAAGCGGCTGATGTTTTTAGCCGTTAAAGGAAAGTTTAAGGTAAAACTGAGTACTGCTTACTGACAAAATAAAAATATGGCGAAGCTGCCTTCGGCGTTTCATTTAATGCGAAACATGAAACGTGAAAGACGGCTTCGCCTTTATCTTTTTGGGAGTTAATTCAGCAATGTATTTTCAAAGTATAAGAAAAAAGTATGATGATATTGTTTATCTATATTTGCATTTCATGTTTACCCGTTCCGTTTTTTAAATTCCGCAAACAGGTTTACCGGATGTTCGGAGCAAAGATTATAATCCGGACAGGCTTCTGCCGCTTTGGCGCGGGCTAACTGCAGGTCGTGATACACATCCCATTTGGCCTGCACCTGGGCATGGCCGTACTGCCGCAGAATATACGAGGGGTGGAAGGTAGCGATGCAGTCGAAGCCCTGGGAGGTTTTAAACCATTTGCCCCGCTGCCGGGTGATGCGCATGTCCGGATCCCCCAGATAGTGCATGGCCACACTGCCCAACGCCACAATCACTTTGGGCTGCAGAATAGCCAGTTCCCGATCCAGCCAGATTTTGGCGCAGAAATCCGCTTCCGCCAGATCGGGGGTGCGGTTTCCTTTGGGGCGGCATTTTACAATATTGGAAGTGAGCACCCTGTCGCGTGTCATCTGGACGGACCACAGCGCTTTGTCCAGCAACTGTCCGGAAGGACCGATCAGGGGACAGCCGTAATCATCCTCCACGCCGCCGGGACCCTCGCCGATAAAAACGATAGGACTGTCCGGACAGCCGTACCAGCCTACCGGCGCCTGACAGTCGTTACGCAGATGACAGGAGCTGCATTTTGCCAGTTCTTCAGCCAGCGCTGCCAGTTGATTTTCTTTTATGCTCATGATGTACCTCGTGTTATTGTGATATAATTATATAACCATTATAATACATAGAATGAAAAGAGAAAATGAATTGTAAAAAATAAAATGAACAGTATATGGAGAAAGAGAACATGAAAAGCAAACCTTTTTTGATGGAACTGAATTGGGTAAAAATTTTCTGCGTGCTGTGCGGCATGTTTTTTCTGCTGAAGACCAGCGCTGTAATCGCGCAAAATGCTGTTCCTATTATCATTGATAAGCCCGTCCGCCTGACTGAACTTCGGCAGCAGCTGATGCGGGAATACGCGCTGCTGCACTATGGGCAGGAGCAGACTGAAATTGTGCCTCAGGCTGTGATTGTACACTGGACGGCATCGCCGGAATGGGAAAGCGTGTATCGGTATTTTTATAAAGAGAACAGAAGCGACGGAACCTTAAATGTGTGTTCCCAGTTTTTAGTTGACCGGGACGGAACGGTTTTCCGTCTGACCCCGGAGACCATGCTGGACCGTCACGCCATCGGCTATAACTGGTGCGCTATCGGCATTGAAAATGTAGGCGGCGTCGACAATAAGGAAGACCTGACCGCAGCGCAGCTGCAGGCGAACCAGGCGCTGATCCGCTACCTGAAGGAAAAATATCCGACGATCCGGTACATGTGGGGCCATTACCAGCAGGTGGAAGCAAGAGAAAGCGGGCTTTATAAAGAAGCCGTGGAGGGGTATTTCAATCCCAAGGTGGATCCGGGACCGAAATTTATGCGGGCATTGCAGCAGAAGCTGAAGGATACGGGCCTGCTGTTTTTCAAGCCATAATAATATATAGAACGCTGATTAAGTTGTGTTCTGCAAACCGATACAAAGTAACCGCAGAACTTAGTTATCAGCGTTTTCTTGGTAATACTGTAACAACTGCAACAATTTGATTGACACTGTATCGGCATATTGGTAAAATTATTATGAATAACTTTACGTTGGCGTAAGGTTTGTTTCGTGTACCTAAATTGCAAGACCGTCAAATTTATCAAAAGCGTATTAATAAGGAAAAGGATGACTGCCGGTGTGCCGGCGTCGGATGGGAGATCAGCATGAAAGTTGCCATTATTATGGGAAGCAATTCAGACTGGCCGATTTTGGAGCCTGCGGAAAAAACACTGAAGGAATTTGGTGTGGAAGTGGAAGTGGTTGTGGCTTCGGCCCACCGTACACCGGACCAGGTGCATGAGTTTGCGGCGGGCGCGCGGGAGCGCGGCGTGGAAGCGATTATTGCGGCGGCAGGTCTGGCTGCCCATCTGGGCGGTGTCATCGCGGCTTACACGACGCTGCCTGTCATCGGGATCCCCATCAGCGGCGGCCCGTTAAAAGGGATGGACGCACTGCTGAGCTTCGTGCAGATGCCTTCCGGCGTGCCGGTTGCGACCATGGCCATCGACGGGGCTAAAAATGCCGCGATCTTTGCCGTGGAAATCCTGGCCGTTGCGCATCCGGAACTGGTTGAAAAACTGGCAACGTACCGGATAAAGATGCAGGAGGAAGTGGCAGCCAAGGCAGCCAAACTGGCGGTTTTGCGAGGAGAATAATAATATAGCAGACCGATTATCAGCAAGACCGGAAAAGGAAACGGGAGGACTCTATGAGTGAAGAAAAGAAGCAACTGACCTATGCCGATGCCGGAGTAGACATTGACGCCGGCAACCGGGCAGTAGAACTGATGAAGGACAGCGTACGGGCCAGTTACCGGCCGGAAGTGATCGGCGACTTAGGCGGCTTTGGCGGACTGTTTGCGCTGGATACGAAAAAATATAAAGAGCCTGTGCTGGTTTCCGGTACGGACGGCGTAGGCACCAAGCTGAAATTCGC
>JAFTZZ010000130.1 GCA_017460905.1 Acidaminococcaceae bacterium
CCAGCAGCTGCTCAGCAATCTGACTGCCGGTTCGATATCCTGCGTCCGGATCCCGGCGAAGGATAACAGGAATTCAGGGGACGCTGTTCTGGTTTTTACGGGAATTACCTTAATACCTTCTGCCAGCGCTTTTTCCGTTAACGCTTCGGCAGAGCATGCGTTTTGCACCGCAATACGCATGTGCAGGCCGGATTCGTAGGAAAGGATCTGCACCCTGCTGCCAAAATACTGCTGCAGGCATTGCCGCAGTAACGTATTCTTTTCTTTGTACAGGTGCTTCAGTTTGCGTACGTGGCGCCGCAGGCTGCCTTCTTTCATAAAAGAGGCCAGGGCCAGCTGCTCGATGATGCTGGCGGTCTGGTTATACAGCGGCCGGATTTTTTCATATGCAGGCAGCAGTGCGTTCGGCAGAACGGCGTAGCTCAGGCGCAGGCCGGGCAGCAGCAGCCGGGAAAAAGAACCCAGATAAATAATATATTCTCCGTCGCTCATGCCCTGCAGCGAGGTGACCGGCGTGGAAAAATAGCGGAATTCGCCATTGTAATCGTCTTCCAGGATAAAAGTCTGATGCTCACTGCTCCAGCGCAGCAGGCTGCGGCGCTGTTCCGGTGTCAGGGAACGGCCTTTGTAGGGGTTGGACGGACTGACATATAACAGCCGGGGCAGTTCCGGCGACATGGTTTCAATGGTAAAATGACCGACCTGCCAGCCGGTGCGGCGAAAGATTTCCTCTGCCTGGGGAAAGCCGGGTTCTTCCAGCGCAATAGAGGGAATGCCAGAAACTTGTTCAGCAGAGGCGTGTACCGCAGAAAAGACGGTATCCTGCAAAACGGCGGAAATAATTTCCAGCAGGCTCTGTACGCCTGCGCCCACGACGATCTGCTCCGCTGCGCACTGGACGCCGCGGCTTTCGTGGCTGTATTCTGCCAGGATCTTTCTCAGGGACGGTTCGCCCTGGGGATCGCCGTAGCCGGAAAGGATATCCTTTTCGTGCAGCGCCTGGCTGAGGTGGCGGCGCCATAAGGCGGCGGGAAAGGTTGAGGCGTCGATATAATTGTTGGCAAAGTCATAACGCACGGCCTGCTCCGCTTTGGAAGCGGCTGTCTTTCTGGTCCGGGTATGGGCCAGTAACAGGTCTGCCACGTAATACCCCTTTTGGGGCAGGCTTTCCACGAAGCCCTCTGCCATCAGCTGGTTATAGCAGGTTTCCGCAGTGGTCCGGCTGATCTGCAGCATAGCGGCAAGATGGCGTATGGAAGGCAGTTTCGTACCCGGCGGCAGCTGACCGGAACGGATCTCCTGCCGGATAAAATGCCCGATTTGCAGGTAAAGAGGTTCCTTGCTGAAGATATCGGGAAGAAAATTTTCAATCAACATAAAGCTTGCCTTATATTATACGCTCTGTTTTAATCGGAGCTGCCGATATTGCTGCCAAATTTTTTCGGCGTTTTCACGAAAACAGGTTTCCCGTTTTCGAACTTTTCAATCCGGGCCAGCGACACGACCGGGTACCCGGCTTCTTCCAGACGCTGGCGGCCGGGGCGGAAGGCTTTTTCGATGGCTACGCCGATGCCGATAACTTTGGAACCGGCTTGTTTTACGATATTTGTCAGATTCATGATTTCATTGCCGTTGGAAAGGAAATCGTCCAGGATCAGGATGTTTTCCCCTGCAGGCAGCAGGTCTTTCAGGACAAATAAAGAATAATCCTGCTCTTTGCTGTGGGAATGGCAGGATACGATAAAGCTGTCGCCTTCCATCAGCGGATCCGGATTTTTGCGCGCGAACACGAACGGGACATGGAGGAAGGATGCAGCTGCCATTGCAATGGCAATACCGGATGCTTCGACGGTCAGGATACGGTCGATCTTCTTACTGCCAAAGTGGTGTTCGAATTCCTTGCCGATTTCAATCAGTAATTCGGTATTGACTTGCTGGCTGAAAAACCGGTCTACGTTCAGGACTTCGTTGTTGATGACTTTTCCCCTCTTGGTAATTTCATTTTCAAGTAAGCGCATGTCGAATTCTCCTCGTTGTATATAATTTATATCGGGTAAAGCTGGCAATACACTGAAAAATTCCGCTGCAGCAGGAAAAACTCCGGGACTGGCAGCTTTTTTGCAGCGGGACGGTAAACGAATAAAAAAATTATTTAGTACATTATACTATAAACTGAAAGAAAAATTAAGAGGCGCCGGAAAAGTCGGATGAAATTTTATACAAAATATTGCAGATTCACCTTTTTAGGGATAAAATAATAGTACTTTGACGAATTTTTCACGACACAAGGGCATCCCTGCATGTACATAAAATGCTGCTGTCCGGACGTTCCCGGTATGGCGGCAGAAAAGGATCAAAAGGTATGGAACAGCATCTTATTGTAGCGGTGAAAGCAATCATTCCGCTGTTTCTTTTGATATTGATGGGCGTTTTTGTCCGCTGGCGGAAAATGCTGACGGATACGGAGCTGGAACACGTCAATGCGATGATTTTCAAGGTGTTCTTTTTCTGCATGATGTTTTATAACATGTATACCACGACGATCGCCACAGCACTGCGTCCCCGGCTGATGATCTTCACGGTGGGCAGTATTTTTCTGGTCATTCTGGTCTCCGGTATCATCGTCTGCGCGGTAGAGAAGGATAACCGCTCCAGAGGCGCTATGCTGCAGGGGCTGTATCGCAGTAATTTTGTGCTGCTGGGCCTGCCGATGGTGGAAAACCTGTTCGGGGCGGAAGCGGTTGCGGTTCCTACGATGATGATAGCGGCAATTTCCCCGATTTATAATGTTTCAAGCGTCCTGATCCTGGAAAATTTCCGGGGCGGAGGCCATGTTTCGCCGGGCGCCACGATTCTTAAGGTGCTGAAAAACCCGATGATCATAGGGGCGATCCTCGGCGCAGTCTTTATGATTACAGGGATTCCGGTACCGGAACCGGTGTTAAAGCCGATCCGGCAGATCGCGCGATGCACTTCGCCGGTGGCACTGCTGATTCTGGGTGCCTCGTTCCGGCTGGGGACGGTCAGCGAAGAAAAGCGGAACCTGGCCATTATC
>JAFTZZ010000131.1 GCA_017460905.1 Acidaminococcaceae bacterium
GTATTCCGCATACCAAAACGGGGCAAAGAAAATACTGGTCATTGAACGGGACCGCGAACTGGGCGGTATTTTGCAGCAATGTATCCATAACGGTTTTGGTCTGCATCATTTCAAGGAAGAACTGACGGGTCCGGGGTATGCCGGGCGCTGCATAGCGCTGATCAAGGATAAGCCGGAAATTGAAACCATGGTTGACACGATGGTCCTGGATGTCAGCAAAGATAAGAAGGTCACTGCAGTCAATCCGGACAGAGGATTGTTCACTGTTCAGGGAAAGACTGTTATTCTGGCTATGGGCTGCCGTGAACGAACCCGCGGTGCGATCCGTACGGGCGGGGAACGCCCTGCAGGGGTATTTACTGCAGGCGCTGCTCAGCGGATGGTGAATATGGAAGGCTACCTTCCCGGCAGGAAAATCGTTATTTTGGGAAGCGGCGATATCGGCCTGATCATGGCGCGCCGGATGAGCCTGGAAGGCTGTAAGGTACAGGCGGTCTGCGAAATTTGCCCGTATTCTAACGGACTGACCCGTAATATGGTGCAGTGCCTGTATGATTTTGATATTCCCCTTTATCTTTCCCATACAATTCTTAAAGTCAAAGGCAAAGACCGGGTGGAAGGGGTTACGGTTGCAAAGGTGGATGAAAAGATGCGTCCCATTCCCGGAACGGAATTTGATATCGAATGCGATACGCTCCTCCTGTCTGTCGGCCTGATTCCGGAAAATGAATTGTCTATGGCGGCAGGCGTTGCGATTGCGCCGTTTACAAACGGCCCCAGGGTGGACCAGCGCCGCCGGACGAATTTGCCGGGCATATATGCTGCCGGGAACGTGGTTCATGTACATGACCTGGTAGATTATGTTTCTGATGAGGCAGAGATTGCCGGAAAATTTGCCGCGCTGGAGGCGCAGGAAAAACTGGAACTGGCGATTAATACGGTTGAAGTTTTGCCTGTCAGTGGCGTACGCACCTGTGTTCCGCAGGTACTGCATCTTCCGGAGAAAGGCGAGCCGGTAAGGCTGTTTATGCGGGTGGGAGCTCCTGACCGTAAGGTTACGCTGGAAGTTAAATGCGGCGATGAACTTATCATGAAAAAAATGCTGCCTGTAGTGAAGCCCAGCGAAATGATCACGCTGGATATTCCTGCTGCAAAAACGGTATTGATGCAGGATAAGATTGAAGTCGGATTGAAAAAATTGTGATACTGCAAAAATGTTTTCGATGGTGAGACTTGCCTGCGTATGAAGGTATTCAAGAAAAACAGTTTTTTATGAAAGAGAAGATGGCGATGGAAACAAAAGTGATGAATTGTATTATGTGTCCCATGGGGTGCGAGCTTACAGTAACACTGGATAATGGAAAATTTGTCAGTGTGACCGGCAACAGCTGTCCCCGGGGCGCTAAGTATGCGGAAACAGAAGTAACGGATCCTAAGCGGATGCTGACGACAACGGTACGGATCAAGGGCGGACTGCTGCCGTTATTGCCAGTTGTTTCGGCAGATGTCCTGCCAAAAGGAAAAATTGCGGATTGTGTGGCGTTTCTTCGGAATGTTACGGTGGAAGCGCCTGTACAGGCTGGAGATGTGGTTGTTTCAAATATTTTAGGGTTGGGTGTAGACATTATCGCAGGCAGAGGAATGGAAAAAATATAAATATTTGAATAAATATATACTTTTAAAGTTTTTTTTTGTTTCTATAGTTTGATATGCTTGAAAACAGTGGGCTTTCCAAAAAAATCCAAAATTTTTTCTTGCAAAATAAAGTATATCTTGTTACAATAAAGAAGTGGTAAAAAGAATTTACGATTTTTGCAGTAAATAGCTTAAGGGAGGGTCCACAGTGTCCGATTCAAAAGCATTTCAGGAAAAATGTCGGCGATTAGGCGCAAAAGTCAAGTATTACCGTACTATCGCAGGGATGAACCAGACTACATTAGCTAAGAAGCTTGGTATATCTTATCAGTATCTCAGCCGTATTGAATGTGGCAAGCAAAGTCCCAGTTTTCCGTTGCTGGTTGCATTAGCCGATGAATTGCATGTTGAAATGGCAGAGTTAGTCAGCGACAGGGATGTAAGAAGATTTTAATTAAATAGTAACCACCTTAAACAGGTATAATATAATAAAGAGACATTGGCAACAATGTCTCTTTATTATTATGCAATATTATTATGTAATAAATCAGGCTCGAAGCAGTATATCATAGCTTCGAGCCTGTTTTGAGCATTAAATATTGATTTTTATATCAGGAGCCTGTGGAAACATTCAATCGATGGTCCAGTTTACCTGGTTGGTATGCAGGAAATGTTCTGCTTTTTCGGATAACGGTTTGTCCAGGAAATTTTTATAAAGATCCTGAATATAGGGATTTTCATAAGAAACACGCAGTTTGGAACGTTTATCCAGATCGCGCAGGTAGTTGCCGCGCTCCCAGGCCAGTTCTTCGCCTTCGTGGATAGGCTGTCCGCCGCCGCCACTGCAGCCGCCGGGGCAGGCCATAACTTCCACAAAATCGTAATGAACGGAACCGCTCTTGATGGCTTCAACCAGATCGCGGGCACAGCCCAGGCCGCTTGTGACAGCAATGCGCACGGTTACGCCGGCAACATTGAGTTCTGCCTCGCGCCAGCGGTCCAGCCATTTCCATTTGATAAAGTTGTCGGGATTGGGAGGATTCTGTCCGGTCAGCATATAATATGCGTTGCGGACGGCTGCTTCCATAACGCCGCCGGTAGTTCCGAAAATAACGGCGCCGCCGGTGCCTTCGCCCAGAGGTTTATCAAAGGGCTCCGGTTTCAGTTTGGCGATATCCACGTTGGCAACCTTTAACATACGCACCAGTTCCCGTGTAGTGAGAACGAAATCCGTATCTTTGATACCTGTCTCACTGTTGACTTCCGGTACGTCTGCTTCATACTTTTTCGCTACGCAGGGCATCACAGCCACACAGACGATTTTTTCAGGTTCCACCTTAAGCAGCTTTGCATAGTAGCTCTTGACGATAGCGCTGAACATGGACATGGGGGATTTGGAAGTAGACATATAGTTTACCATTTCCGGGTATTCCTTTTTCAGGAAACGGATCCAGCCGGGGCAGCAGGAAGTAAACATAGGAACAGGATATTTTCCCGCATGGGTCATATGTTCGATTAATTCTGCGCTTTCTTCCATTATAGTTAAGTCAGCGGAGAAGTTTGTGTCAAAGACATAGTCAAAGCCTAAGTGACGCAAGGCCGCAGCCAGTTTTTCCGGCGTTGCCTGTTCTCTCGGAACATTGGCTTCTTCGGCCCAGGCAGTGCGGACGGCCGGTGCGGGCTGCACGATAACGATTTTTTCCGGGTCTGACAGGGCCTGCCAGATTTTTTCCGTATCGTCCCGGGCGCTTAACGCGTCAACCGGGCAATGGGTGATGCACTGGCCGCACAAGGTACAGGTGTTCTGCACCATACCAACCCGGGTGCGTTTTCCGGTGTTTACCAGATCCCAGACATGCATATTCTGCACCTGGTCACATACCTGGATGCAGCGCATGCATTTGATGCATTTGGTTTCGTCACGGTTCAGGGGGAACGTATTATCCCAGGGCGCCTGACGAAACTTTTTGGGATAGGATTCCGTATTTACTCCCAGCTGGGCCGCCACTTTCTGTAACTGGCAGTTGCCGTTGCGGGGGCAGGCGGGGCAGTTGCAGTTGTGTTCGGATAAGATCAGTTCTACATTCAGCCGGCGTGCCATGCGGACTTTTTCCGAACGGGTAAGGATTTCCATACCTTCCCGTACTTTCGTATTGCAGGAGGATACCAGACGGTGCTGACCTTTAACTTCTACCAGGCACAGGCGGCAGGCGCCGATTTCATTCAGGCCTTCCAGATAGCAAAGAGTCGGGATAGCGAATCCGTTTTCGCGGGCTGCCTGCAAAATCGTGCTGTCGTCGCGAACCTGCAGTTTCTTTCCATCTAATATAATGTTTACCATGGTAAATGACCTCCCTGTTTTAAGGCACCGAGGCCAAATTTGTCACAGCGCAGGCAGCGCAGTGCTTCCTGTTTTGCTTCTGTTTCGGAAAGTCCCTGGCCGACTGCTTCGAAATTATGTTTACGGATTCCGGCTTCCCGTTCCTTAATATTACATCTTCCGCAGGGTTTGCGGTCAATGAAATGGGGAGCGGCCGCCTGTACACCGAAATCCAGTTTATGATCATAGCCGAGATATTTGTCAATATTGATTGCGGCAACCTTGCCGGCTGCAATGGACCGGATCAGGGTGGCGGGACCGGTTACGCAGTCGCCACCGGCAAAAATGCCGTTGGCTCCGGAAATCGAACCGTCTGCCATAGCGTCAATAACACCCTTTTTGACGGGAATACCCTGTTGACTGAACCGTTGCCATTCAATATCCTGACCGATTGCGGAAACAATCAGGTCGCAGGAAAGTTCCAGCACGGGTTCCGGCGCATCATACGGTTTGGGACGTCCGCCTTCGATGGGACCGGCAATCTGCGGACGCAGGGCCAATGCTTTTACATGGCCGTTTTCATCCGTTTCCACATGGTCCGGCGCATACAGCTGCAACAGTTAACAGCCTTCTGCGATTTCTCCGTCAATTTCCTCATCTAATGCAGGCATGTCCGCACGGCTGCGGCGATATGCGATATAGACCTTGTCCGCGCCCAGGCGTACAGAAGTACGGGCGGCATCCATAGCTACGTTGCCGCCGCCTACGATAACCACTTTCTTTCCTGTGAGGTCAGGCGGGTTGCCATATCCCACATCACGCAGGAGGCTGATGGCAGATTCAACGCCCTTACTGTCTTCCCCGGGGATACGCATTTTTTTGGCTGTATGAGCACCGAAGGCCAGATAAACGGCATCGAATTCCTTTCGTAAATCTTCTACTGTAATATCGTTGCCGACAGAAACACCCATCTGTGTTTTTATGCCGGTGGACAGGATATGGTCGATATCTGCATCCAGATAATTCCGCGGCAGTCTGTAGGCCGGAATGCCGTACCGGACCATACCGCCCAGTTTGTCAAGGCGTTCCATAACGGTAACCTGATGTCCCATTAACTGCAGATAGTAAGCTGCGGTCAGGCCGCCGGGGCCGCCGCCCACAACAGCCACTTTTTTGCCTGTATCCGGCAGACATTTCGGCGCGGGAACGGATTTGATGTGTTCTGCTGCGTAACGTTTTAAGCCGCAGATGTTGATGGCCTCATCAATCATGTTGCGGCGGCAGTTGGTTTCACAGGGATGCTCGCATACGAAGCCGCAGGATGCGGGGAACGGATTGTCCTTTCTGATCATACGGATGGCGTCGTCGTTACGTCCGTCGGCAATTAATGAAAGGTAGCCGGGAATATCAACGTGGGCCGGGCAGGCTACACGGCAGGGCACCGGCTGGTTCTGGTGCATCAGGCAGGCATGATGCTGAACATGCTCCTGATATTCATCTGCAAATGCTGACAGACTGTTTAGCACGATTTCGGCAGCGCCGTACCCAATGGCGCAGTCTGCGGAAAGGAAAATACTTTCGGCAGTTTTACGCAATATTTCCAGATCTTCCGGGGACGCTTCGTAATCCAGGATTTTTTCCAGCAAATCTCCTAAGGGTCCCAGGCCGATACGGCAGGGAACGCACTTGCCGCAGCTCTGGGTATGGCACATGCGTACGAAGGAGAGAGTGATGTCAATGGGACAAACACCTCCGGGGCTGGCTTCGAGACGACCTTCCATGGTCTGGTACATTGCGTCGAGAACTTTTTGGGACTTCTCGGGAATGTCCAGTGTAATTTTGCTCATGATGATTACCTTCCTCTGTAAGCAGTTTGTTTTGTGTTTTCTGCTTTCAATATAATATACCATATTTTCGTAGTTTTACAAAATATGATACACGTTATTTATTTTTGAAAATGGAGGATATTTTCGAATAACGGGAAAATGTAAAGTTTTTTACAAAAAGGTGTTGACATAAACGAAAAATGGTGCTATTATAAGCAAGTCGTCGAAAGGACGGCGGAACCTTGAGAACTGAATAACGAACCAGATGAATGTGCGGGTCAAGTCCCTGCAAGGGGACGAGACCTAAAGTCAAAGA
>JAFTZZ010000132.1 GCA_017460905.1 Acidaminococcaceae bacterium
ATTTTGGAAAAGATTAATGTCGAGTTAACAAAAGGAAAAGAAAACACCGCAGAACAGGTCAGCGTTATTATTGCAGGCAATAAGAAACCGGAGAAGAAAAGCAAAAAAGGAAATCTGCAGGAATCCGGTTATGTGGTGGCAGCCCGTCTTGACAAAGAACTGCGTTATCTGGCTATAGCTAACGAAGCAGTGAAATTATCCGAACTGGGCAAAGAGAGCCGGAAGAAACTGGAGAAGCTGGGTGAAGCCGTACGCGACATGGACGCCGTCAACGCCTTAGGGCAGGCAATCCCGGAAGAACTGTTGAAAACAAACACCGTGCTGGCAGCGCGCCAGAGCGGCTTCCTCTTTGGCGACTTAGCCGCGGAACAGCAGCTGGCCCGCAAATCGGTTAATAAAGCGTTTGACAAGTGGATTAAAACGGTCAAGAAATAATCTTTAACTTTGTGAACAATTTGAAAAAACTTAAGTCAAACGCAAAAACCATTTGACTTTTTGACTTTATATATTATAATGAAATCAGGCAAAAGAAAAGAGCCTCCGTTTTCGGAGACTCTTGTCCATGCCTTTTATTTTGGCGATGCGTTAGCACTCTTGTCGCAAGACTGCTAATAAGTTACTTGAAAATTGCAATGCCCAACAGTATCACAGCAATGATTGCCAACAAGGTTATGTTGTACTTGCGCATCTGCTCCATGTGATGACTGGTAACCGTTTCATTCAGCATGTTGTAGCAGCGCTGCAGTACCCGCATCTTCAGCTCGATGTTCTCCTGCCACACATTGCCCTTAAGCAGTTCCAGATAGCGGGAGTACACTTTGGCGTAGAAAATATCTTCTGTTACCAGCAGCGCGTTGGAAATATTGCTGGTGAGGCTGCTGACATCAGCCATGGTTTCCAGCAGCTCATCCCGGATGTTCCGCAGTACTTCCATGTTTTTGAGGTTGGCTTTATCGTCAATAATATTGTAGGTTTTGTCGATAGCATGGTTCAGGAAGTTGTCGTAGTACCGCAGCTCCAGATACTGGGCGTTGGCAAACTCCAGCAGGTCCGGAATGTCCATGCTGCCGGTGGGGTCGTAGACCACAGCGCTGTCCCAGGTCAGATATGCCACATCGTCCGCATAGGAGAACCGGTTGGCCAGCGCGGCTGCCCGGGTTTCCTCGTTGACCGGGTTCGGGTCCTTCAGCAGGAAGGGTACAATATCCCAGTCCTGGGGGATCGGATCCTGGAAATAGTACACTACGAAATCTTCATCGTAACCGGAAATGTTCTGGTTGGTGCAGGCCGGCCCGATGGTTTCCATGGTTGCGTCCAGGAAACGGCGGAACTCCTCATCCGGCAGGTCTTCCACTGCCAGCACCAGATCCAGAAATTCCTGATAGGAAAGTTCTTCCTCCTGCGGAATATTGAAAAGGATACAGATAACGCCCAGGTCCTGGATGCGGGCCTTTACTTCCACCAGATATTCGTGACCGGCGATTTGCATTTCGTGGAAGCCAAGCTCCACCAGTACCGGGGGATCGTGGAAGGTGATGGATTTTGTAGAGATGCGGTCCAGGCGCAGGCGGGATGAAATTTTGTTGCGGCTGTGCCACAGAGCCTGCACATTGTCCAGATTGATTTCGTCGGCTACGTCAAAAAGGCGGTAGGCGATGATACTTGTTCTCATGATAACCTCACATAAAAATTATGGTCATAACTGTGCGCCGCGTCAATCGGGCGCATACCTACCACTAACATATAGCTTTTTCCCGATTTTGTAAAGTGGAAAGTTGTTAAATTAAAGTTTTCCTGCGCAAACAGGAAGTTTTTCAGAAGGAGTGATACATATGAATGAAAACTATACGGATGAAGTAAAGGCCGTCATTGAGGCGGCGCAGCAGCAGGCTCTGATGAATTACAATCAGGAGGTGACCAGCGCCCATTTACTGCTGGCGCTGTGCAACGATGATTTCTGCAAGTTTCTGCTGCAGACATTTAAAGTAGATGAAAATGCCTTTGCCAGTGAAACGCGGGCTCTGGTCAGCCGCATTCCTTCTGTAAAAGGACAGGACCGGCAGCTGCTTATGAGCGCGGATTTTGCCCGGGTCAACGGTATCATGCTGCGCAAGGCGGGGCAGGGTAACGTGACCGTCGGTCATTTGGCGTCCGCCCTGGCCAGCGACGGCAGCAGCGAGGTGACTGCGCTGTTCAGAAAGTATGGCATTGACAGCAACAAGATTGAAAAGCTGTATGAGCATTATCTTAACAGCTCTGCCAATGACGAAAGCAAGAAGACGCTGGAAAAATTCGGGCAGGACCTGACCGCCCGCGCCCGCCAGGGCAAGCTGGACCCGGTGATTGGCCGCGACGATGAGATCCGCCGTACCATTGAGATCCTGAGCCGCCGTAAGAAGAACAATCCGGTGCTCATCGGCGAGCCCGGCGTAGGCAAGACGGCTATTGTGGAAGGGCTGGCCCGCCGTATCGTGGCCGGCGATATTCCGGAAAGCCTGAAGAACAAGACTCTGTATGCGCTGGATCTGGCTGCACTGGTGGCTGGCGCCAAGTACCGCGGCGAATTTGAGGAACGGTTGAAAAAAGTGCTGAAAGCGGTGGCGGACAGCGCCGGGCAAATCGTTATGTTCATCGATGAGCTGCACACCGTCGTAGGCGCAGGCGCGGCAGAAGGCTCCATGGACGCCGGCAACATTCTGAAGCCCATGCTGGCCCGGGGCGAGCTGCGCTGCATCGGCGCGACTACCCTGAATGAATATCACAAATATATTGAAAAGGACAGCGCCCTGGAGCGTCGTTTCCAGCCGGTCATGGTCAATGAGCCCAGCGTGGAGGATACCATTTCCATCCTGCGCGGCCTGAAGGAAAGCTATGAAAACCATCACGGCGTACGGATCAAGGACGCGTCCCTGGTGGCGGCGGCGGTGATGAGTCAGCGGTACATCAACGACCGTTTCCTGCCGGACAAGGCCATCGACCTGGTGGATGAGGCGGCGGCCCGTCTGCGTACGGAAATTGATTCTTCCCCCACGGAAATCGACGAAAGCAAGCGTAAGATTTTGCAGCTGGAAATCGAAGAGCAGGCGCTGAAAAAAGAAGAAGACCCTGCTTCCGCGGACCGTCTGGTCAAACTGCAGGAACAGCTGGCTAAGCTGCGGGCAGAAAACGCCGCGCTGATCAAACGCTGGGATGATGAAAAGGCCGGTATCGTCAAGGTGCGGGAAGTAAAGAAAGAGATTGGCGCTGTGAAGCAGGAGATGGAACAGGCAGAACGGGACTACGACCTGAACAAGCTGGCGGAACTGAAATACGGCCGTCTGCCGGAACTGCAGAAACAGCTGCTGGAGCTGGAGAACCAGACTGGCGGCGAGAATGCGCTGTTAAAAGAAGAAGTGGACGAAGACGATATCGCCCGGGTGGTCAGCACCTGGACCGGCATTCCGGTGCAGCGGCTGGGCACCGGCGAACGGGAAAAGCTGGTACATTTGGAAGAAACCCTGCACGAACATGTGGTAGGGCAGGACGAAGCGGTGAAGGCTGTGGCGGATGCGGTAATCCGCGCCCGGGCCGGGATCAAGGACCCCAACCGTCCCATCGGTTCCTTTATCTTCCTGGGACCTACCGGCGTCGGCAAGACCGAGTTGGCCAAGACTCTGGCGGAGGTGCTCTTTGACGATGTGAAGAACATGATCCGCATCGACATGAGCGAATACATGGAGAAGCATACGGTTTCCCGCCTCATCGGCGCGCCTCCCGGTTATGTGGGTTATGACGAAGGCGGCCAGCTGACAGAAGCGGTGCGCCGTCACCCGTATTCGGTCATCCTCTTTGATGAAATTGAAAAAGCGCATCCCGATGTGTTCAACGCCCTGCTGCAGGTACTGGACGACGGCCGCCTGACCGACGGACAGGGCCGCAGCGTGGACTTTAAAAATACGCTGATCATCATGACCAGCAACATCGGCAGCCAGCGGATCATGGAAGCGAAAGAAACCATGGACAGCGAAGCGGTGCGGCAGCTGCTGCTGACCCGGTTCCGTCCGGAATTCCTGAACCGCGTGGACGACATCGTCACCTTCAAGGCGCTGCAGCCCGAACAGATCAAGGACATTGTGAAACTGATTCTGAAAGAGCTGGGCGACCGGGTGCACAGGCAGCTGGAAATCAAACTGAGCTGCACTGACGAAGCGGCAGCTTTGCTGGCCAAAGAAGGCTTTGACCCACAGTTCGGCGCCCGCCCGCTGAAACGGCTCATCGTCCACAGCGTGGAAAACGTACTCTCCAAAAAGATTGTCAACGGCGAGATTAAGTCCGGCGACAGCGTGGAGATTTACGTGAACCGCGGCGCGATTGACGTGAAGTAAAAGTGAATCAAAAATAGCTTTTATAGACTGCGGCAGTCAGAGGGAGAAATCTTTCTGGTTGCGCAGTTTTTTATTTGCAAAAGCATAATCTGGCATGATTAATGTCTTTTTTGTGTCTTTCCTCAAAAATATTTGAGAAATATTACTATAATGTAGTTTATTGTGCATGCGCTTTATGATACAATAAAATATATTTGCATATATATATATGGAAGTTTATTGACAGGCGGGAATCGGTTGAATAAACGAAGCGTTTTTACAGAAAGTACAGGAGGTTTTATCATGGGCAAAATGAAAAAAATATTGGCTGCAGGCGTAGTGTGCTATGTGGCGTATAAATTAGGGAAAAAATATCTGAAAGAAAACAATCTGACAGCAGAAGATGTGTTTGATTCCGCAAAGAAGAAAGCGGAGGAATTTGCCAAAGAGGCGGCGGGCGTGGTTCCCTCAACGAAAGACGGAGAGAGCGAAGGCAAGAAGGTTTATACCTTTGGCAAGGAAAAACGCATTGGCTTGGTGCAGCTGGCAGAGGGCGTGACCGGCCTGTACGACAATAAGAAAAATTATCCCATTGAAAAACGGGTCAAGAGCTACAGCGAAGATGACGGTAAGCTGTATGTGTACAGTGACGCTGCGGATTATGTAATCACTGCGGAGCCTTTCTTCATGAATGTGTATGTAAAAGATAAGGCGCAGACGGAAGCCATTGCCATTGCGTTGGGCAAACAGTACAGCGCGGAAGAGCTTGCCGTTTACAATTACGGCTCCAGTGAAAAATTCGATGCCCAGGGCATGGCGGAAAAAGCGGAAGCGGAACGCGTAGCAGCGGAACAGGCAGCAGCCAAAGCCAAAGAAGAAGAGTTGAAGGCAGAAGCGGAAGCGGCAGCCAAGGCAGAAGAAGCCGCAGAGGAAGCGGCGGATGCTGTAAAGGAAGCTGCCGAAGACGTGAAAGAGGCCATTGAAACAACGGCAGAGGAAGTTGTTGAAAAGGCGGAAGAAAAGTGATGCTTGGCATCGGCTGCGATCTGGCAGAAGTAGAACGGATCAAAAAAGCAATAGAGAGAAACGGATTTAAAGAACGCGTCTTCACGCCGGAAGAAATTGCTTATTGCACGGGTCCTCACGGCGATAAAGCCCAAAGCTATGCAGCCCGTTTCGCGGCCAAAGAGGCGTTTCTGAAAGCCATCGGCACCGGGCTTCGCGGCGGGCAGCTCACGGAAATTTCAGTCATCAACGACGAACTGGGCAAACCGGAACTGAAGGTGACAGGCTACTATGCGTCCTATATAAAGAAGTTGGGCGTGAAGAAAATTCATGTAACAGTAAGCCACACAGCGACTACTGCTATGGCAGTTGTAGTTTTGGAATAAACAGGAATTTGTACTCTGAGCTTGCCAGACTGATACCGCCTTCATAGCGCTCAGCTAACGCTTCGGTGCCTGGTTGTCGCCTG
>JAFTZZ010000133.1 GCA_017460905.1 Acidaminococcaceae bacterium
ATTGACTACTGGCACACGAAGATGCCGGCCATCGGGAGCCGGAAGATCATGATCCTGCTCCAGCGGGAAGGGTATGGCGTGGGACGCAAATATGTCCAGAACTGCATGCGGCAGATGGGAATCACTGCCGTCTATCCCAAAGCTAACCTTTCCAAGCGCAACTTCAAGGAGTCTGTCGTACCGTACCTGCTTCGCAATTATCCCGTCCAGTTTCCCAACCAGGTATGGTCTGTTGACATTACGTACATCAAGATGTACCGCAGCCATATGTACCTTACCGCAGTCATTGACTGGTTCAGCCGGAAGATTGTAGGCTGGAACCTGTCAGATACGTTGGATACCGTTTCTGCTCTTGCTGCTGTGAAAAATGCGGTAGCGACTTACGGCGTGCCCGCCATCCTGAACAGCGACCAGGGCAGCCAGTTTACCAGTGAAGAATATAAAGCATATCTTAAAGGTCAGCACATCCGCCAGAGCATGGACGGAAAGTCCCGATGGGCGGACAATATTGTGATTGAGCGGTGGTTCCGCACGCTCAAGACAGAGAAGATTTACATTAATGAGTACCACAGCCCCAAAGAGCTCCGGAAGGATATTGCAGACTTCATACAGGAATACAATGATGTACGCCCGCATGAAGCGTTGGCTTATACTACGCCGAGCGCATTATTTGCAGCCTGCTTTGTTGCGGCAGCATGAAGCGGATAAAAATATAATGTTAAATGCCAATCAATTGTGACATGGTTGGAACATGTTCACGATAAATTTTTAAAATGTGGTTTTGACAAGGGGGCCATTATACATCGTGGCTAAATGTTGATGCCGTTATGGCAATCTTACAGACAAATTTTGCAGAAGCGCTTGGTTATGTAAAAGACCGTACAGGGATTGCGGCATTGTTGCTGGCTGCAGCGTACGTTTTAACTATAGTGTATGTGGGAAAACTAAGCAGCAAGATTGAAGTAAAATGCACCTCATGGCGTAGCGCAGTTGGCATTGTTATTTTTTTGGCATTAAATATTGTTCTGATGATTCGGACAGGCGATAATTTTGTAACCAGTATTTTTAAGGAAACTAGAAATTATCAGGCGAATTATGAAGAATACATGAAACAAAAAGAAAGTCGTAATCAGTATTTGGCAGATATCATGTTAGCTAACGATACGGGGAAGCCGGGCATCTATATTTTGGTAATAGGCGAGTCGCAGAATCCGACAAGAATGTCCGCTTATGGATATAAACTAAATACAACCCCGTGGCTGAATTCGATGAAAAGCGATGACAATATGCTTCTTTTTCAGCACGCGTATGCTTGTCAGGTTCAAACTGTGCCTGCCTTGACGTATGCCTTGACTGCCAAAAACCAGTACAATTCTTTGGATTTAAAAAAAGCTGTTTCGCTTATTGATGTAGCCAAAGCAGCAGGGTATCAGACTGTCTGGCTGAGCAATCAGGTTCGTTTTGGCAGTTGGGGGACTCCTGTTACCGTTATTGCAGAGGAAGCAGATGAAAAGATTTGGACCAATTCTCATCAGGGAAATACATTAGATACAGAATACTATGATGGGGAGCTGATTAATCGGTTACAGAATATAAAACGTTCGGATAAAATGCTTATTGTTATGCATTTAATGGGGAACCATATTTCGTACCACAGCTGTTATCCGGCAGAGTTTGAAAAGTTTAAAAAGGAAGGCAAACGCAGTGAATATGATAACAGTATCCTTTATAATGATCATGTGATGGAGTTATTGCTCAATATGGTCAGTGCATGGAAGGATTTTAAAGGTTTGGTATATTTTTCTGATCATGGCGAAGCGGTTAACTATGGAAAGTCACATAATCCAGATACGTTTATTTTTGATATGGCGTATATTCCCATGTATATATATTT
The DNA here is from genome assembly GCA_017460905.1 of Acidaminococcaceae bacterium. Taxonomy (GTDB): domain Bacteria; phylum Bacillota; class Negativicutes; order Acidaminococcales; family Acidaminococcaceae; genus Succiniclasticum. The sequence goes on from JAFTZZ010000133.1 coordinate 1,895, forward strand.
GACACCTGATTACCGAAAAGAAAACCCGGAGATATTCCGTAACCTTCATGCGGCACGGGACAACTATTTTACGAATGATTTGATTTTTAATACTGTGCTGGGTATTATGGGCATACAAAATGATTATTTTTATGAACCGGAAAATGATTTAACCTCTGTAAAATATAATTCTGATTTGAATCGTTTTATGACGCTTTACGGAAAGAAACACGTTTCTGAAGATGTTATAAAGTAACCTTAAAGAAACTTTGCGAAAAACTTTTTGATAAAATTAGATTAATGAAGTTTGACACTGGAGGTTTGCTTTTTCGTTTACTAAAGTCTTTTTTACCTACCTTCGGTTGAACTGAGGGCTTATTGGCGCTTAAGCCCCTATAACAAAAAGCTGCCGGGAATCAGATTCCCAGCAGCTTTTTCATGTCCAGCATGTTGTTCTGCATGGCTTTGGCCCTGCGGTTGGTATCGTTCATCTCAATGGGGCAGCAGCGTTCCAGGATGCGGTCATAGACCCGTTTCTTGGCCAGCGTCGGCGGATTCAGCAGATCCTGTTTGGTGAGGTTGGTGGTGATGATCATGGGCAGTCCGGCCCGGTAGCGCGAATCTATAATCTGGAAGATCATGCTTTCGATATATTTGTTATCGGTTTCTGCGGCCAGGTCGTCCAGCACCAGCAGATTGAATCTGTTCAGGTCTTCGATTTCCATGGTGCGCTGAGCGCGGGGCGCAGTCAGCTTTTCAAACAGGTGAGTAAAATTGCTGACCAGGCAGGGGATGCCCTGCTCAATCAGGGCGTTGGCGACCGCAGCGGCGGCAAAGGTCTTGCCGGAACCGCAGCTGCCGTACAGCAGCAAACCCTGGCCTTTTCGTTCCAGTTCCCGGAAATGTTCCACATACCGCTGCATGATCTGCATGTATCTGGGGCTGGCGCCGTCGTCCCGGGCAAAGGTGCATTCCCGCAGCGTTTTGTCGGCAAAGCCCAGTTCTTTGTAGCGCTGTACCTTTTCCAGTGCTTTCTGACGGTTCTGCTTTGCTTCCTGCCGTTTCAGGGCTTCTTTCTGGCATTGGCAGGGGATGGGCAGGCGGAATGTCTTTCCGTTCCAGTCCCTGACGAACTGCTTGCGGGTGTGGCAGTGGGCGCAGTATAGTACGCCGTCGATGATAAAGTCTCCTTCGTGTTTTCCCCATTCTATGTTATCATCCAGTTCATCGTAACCATGGGCAGCCCAGTCATAGCCCGGTTCATAGGGCTTTGCTTCCGGGTTGATGGGAACGGTGTAGGGGATGCGTTCCAAAATCGGAGCGGGGTAATTTACGGAATTATTCTTGGGTTGTGTTGTACGTTTTTCTTCGTTCATTGGGGTTCTCCTTTTTTGATATCGCTGCTGTCTGTCCACAGCTGATTGATGTCCTGCAGGTCCTGTTCAGAGTAACCGAGCCGGGGCTGATTACCGCTATACGTAGCGTACGAGGGGGCCTGCCCTGCTCCGCAGTTTTCTGTTGCGGGACAGGGGATGCTGCTTTCCTCTTCTTCGTCCAGATAATTGCCTTCCAGCACCTTGCGGAAGTTTTCCGGACGGATGAACCAGTCAAAGCGGATATGCCAGCCCTTGGCCCCGCCGCCCAGCAGGAAACGGCTGTGGGAAATGGATTCAATTGCCCGGATGATCTCGTCTGCAGGGTATTGGGCAAGCAGCGCTTCCGTACGCGCTTTCCTGGTTTCCGTAAAACGGTTAACCTTTTGCAGGGGCAGCCGGTTCCACGCGTCCGCAATGCGGTTTAGCTGGCTGGCTAAGCCTAAGCCCTCTCTTTCCGGCCCTTTTTCTTTCTCTTTTCTTTGTGTTACTTTCTTTTCGCTTTCTTTTTCCCCGCCTTTCTCTCCGGCTGTGGGCGGGAATTCCTCCGGCAACAGCTGTGTCAGGGGAAAGGCCGTTCCGGTTGTTACGCCTGTCTGCCGTTTCGGCGTTGCTGTTTCGGTCTCGGGGCGGATAGAAAGAATTTCGACCTGCAGGGTCACGAGAAATCCGTTGCAGGTTTGTGTGATTTGGTAAGGCATAGTTCCTCCGGGAAAGCGCAGCCGCGCGGTTTTTGCAGGAAGTAAAAATGGGCGGTATGCGATTTCTGATACATAATATCTCAATACAGTAATCCAACAAAAAAAGCCAAAGCGGAACCTTTTTTCAAAATTTTTGCGGAAAAAGGCCGTATTTTGGCTTTTTATTTTAGTATTTATTTCCTTGCAGCTTACTTTTCGCACAGGGACGGGTAGTGCGTTTCCAGATAAAGGCGCATTTTGGACAGAGCGTGCTGTCTGATCTTGCGCAGGTAGCGCGTGCTGCAGCGAAGCTCTTTGGCAACGGAAGAAGGAGGCTTATTCTCTATGATGATTTTTTTTAAGACAGTTTCCTCTTTGGCGGAGAGTATTTGCATGGATTCCAGCAGCGCAAGCTTTGTAAATTTCTGTTCCAGATAGTGTTCTGCCTGCATCTCGCAGCAGGGGAAGGATTTGGCAAATGCTGAGTTTTCTTCCAGTTCCTTTTCGAAATCAACGTAATAGCATTCCGGACAGTGGCGTTCTGCCGCTTTGACACGGTTGATACGGGTGTCGTGCAGATATTTTTTGATCAGTCCGGCGATACGGTTGTTATCGGCGTCAAAATCACTGAAAAACCCGATAAATTCCAAAAGGGTTGTAACTGCTTCGCTTTTGGCATCCTCCTTTTCGGAAAAGAGGTTTTGTTCCGTCATGCGGGCGGCTTCGCGTTCCAGTAACGGATTAAGCATACGGATGATTTCCAGTGTTGCTTTCGTGTCTCCGTTCTGGGACTGGCGGATCCGTTCTGCCAGTGAACCGGATGCGGTATCGGACAGGGTCACGCTGCCTTTTCTGCTTCGTGACTGCGTAATTATCTTTAACTCCTTTGCCGGTTGCAACTCTGAAATGATTTCAGAGAAGTTTTGCATCGTATTTTCTTTCATGAGAGCCTCCTGATGTGAGTATTTTTTAGTCGGCCGTAAAAACAGCCGGGTCTTATTATGAACTTGCGAAGTATAATTGTCAAGCAAGAAATTTTAAAAATAACAGTTCCGCTTTTGAAAATTCCGTTGGATTACTATGGTGAGCGGCAACAAAACCGCTCGTTGGAAAGGAGGTGATTACAATGGCAGTTTCCGTAGTTGTTACCAAACGTTCCCTGAACATCCTGACCGACAACGGAGTGGATGCGCAGGGCAAGGCTGTAACGAAAGCCTATGCTTTCAGCAACGTAAAACCGGAAGCCGCTCCCGAACAGATTGCGGCAGCCGGTGCTGCGCTGGGCGGTCTGTTTGCCCGTGACGTGGCAGGCATCACCCTGTCTGAAAAGGCAGAGCTGATCGCCGAGTAACGGCCTGTCCCCGGAAGGGGAGCGGCAGGAACGCGGATTTATCTGGATCAGTGTTCCCGTAAAACAATGTTAAATTTTGCGAAAAGGAGGGAAAAGGAATGAACACCGAAAAAGAACTGGAACTGAAGTTCAAAAACGCAGCAGGCCAGAGCCGGACCATTACGGTCAAAAACCCGAAGGACGGCCTGACCAAAGAGGAAGTGGATACCGCCATGAACGCGATTGTGGCAGCCAATGTATTTACTTCCAACGGCGGCGACCTGGTGGAAGCGGTAGAAGGCCGTGTGCGCACCACCACCCTGGATATCCTTGCCTGATGGATATCCCGCAGCTGTTTGACTACATCAGAGACTTCGGTTTCCCGATGATCCTGAGCTGGTACTTGCTGGTGCGCATGGAAAGCAAGCTGGACAGCCTGACAAAGGCCATCGGCGAACTGAGCTGCAATGTAGCGTCTATGAGGGCGTAACGCCAAAAGCGGTATCTGCTGCGGTGAAAGCGGCAGATACCGTATTTTATTAATACGAGGAGAATATACATGTTATTGATAAACCCGCAGCAAGTTACAGAATCTGACATCATATCCATGGCGCGGGAAGCGCGTCATAAGATCGACCATATTTATCTGCACTGGACTGCCGGCCACTACGGGCAGGCCTATGACGATTACCATCTTACTATTGATAAGGACGGTACGGTTCATAAAACCTGCCGCAGCCTGACAGAGAAGAAAGCGCATACCTGGCAGCGGAACGGGCGCAGTATCGGGATTGCGCTGGAATGCGGTTTTCACGCTTCGGTAGCAGTGCCGCTGGGGACGACGGAAAAGGAACTGTTTGGCGTTCTCGCAGGTACGAAGCGGCTGCGCCCCCTGCTTTCCGCGGAACTGGATTACGGGCCGGAGCCGCCCACACCGCCGCAGATCGAATGTCTGGCAAAGGTAACAGCGCTGCTCTGCAAATATCTCGAACTGCCGATTTCGGAAGATACGGTGATGACCCATGCGGAAGCCGCTGTGAACGATGGCTACGGCCCCTGTTCCGGGGATCCGGAGATGCGCTGGGATTTGTGGTTTCTGCCGGATGGGGCGACCGGCTCCGGTATCTATCCGGGCGGCGGCATCATCCGTGCCAAGGCGGTTTGGTACCGGCTGCAGGATGAAATCGCATAGCGTAATTGAGAATTATGTCTTTGGGGCTGTAACAACATGAAGTTTTAATAACTGCATGTTGTGCGGCCTTTTTTTACTATCAAAAAGAGGCAAGATGAGCCAGTAACGCGATAACACATGATAACCAATTAACTGTTGCAAAATTGGTTATCATGTGTTATCCTGTTCAGGGGGGATGTAATTATGTATGAAATGGACACGTTGCTGCGTATTGCGCAGATAAAAAAGCGTATAGCGCAATTACCTGTCGGCACGGTTGTGTATAAGAAGATAAAGGGCAAAGAGCAGCCCTATCTGCAATGGGCCGAGGGCGGAAAGACAAAATCAAAATATATCAGGATCAACGGGCGGGAAGAAGTGCTGCGGAAGGTTGCGGAACGCAAAGCGCTGGCGGAAGAATTAAAAGCGTTAATGGCAGACTTTACAGAGAGATTTACTGTGAAGGAAGAAACTGTTTCGTATACAGTAACGGACCGGCCAGGTCTTGCAATCAGGAAACTTCCCATCGGCGTGCAGGGCTTTGAGAGCCTGCGCAAAGACGGGTATTTGTATGTGGATAAAACAAAATACATTTATGAGCTGGCACATACGGGCAGTCAGTATTTTTTGAGCAGGCCCCGGCGTTTTGGCAAGAGCCTGTTCCTTTCCACGCTGAAAGCCTACTGGGAAGGGAAGAAGGAGTTGTTTGCGGGACTGGACATCGTGGAACTGGAAAAGGATAACCCTGATGCCTGGCAGCCGTACCCGGTTTTCTGTTTTGATTTCAATGGAAAGAATTATCAGGCTGATACAGCGCTGGAAGAAGCGCTGGATGAACATCTGCGGAGATGGGAAGCTGTATATGGCGGAGACGGCTCCCGGCCCTTGGAGGCGCGTTTCCAAAATTTACTGCAAACCGCAAACAAAAAAACAGGAAAACGTTGTGTCGTCCTGGTGGACGAGTACGACAAATCCCTGCTGGAAACATTACATAATCCCGTTCTTGCAGAACACAACAAAGCCGTGTTCAAGGGCTTTTTTGGCACGCTGAAAAGTTTTGATGACTATTTGCAGTTTGTTTTTATTACCGGCGTCACCAGGTTCAGCAAGGTCAGC
>JAFTZZ010000134.1 GCA_017460905.1 Acidaminococcaceae bacterium
GGGTCAATACCAAAGCCTTTTTCCCCTGCGAGCGCTTCCCCGCTCAATTTCAAAACGACACGCTTGTATTTTGCTTCATTCGCCACGCCGACATCCTCCTGATCATTTTATAGTTACTCTTGAAACTAAATTACCGATTGATGGTACTTGCTGGCATTCTTCAGAATATTATACCACATCCTGTCCCATTTGAAAAATAGCAGGACATAATAATTAGCAACTAAATTGTGAAAACTATAAAAAAAGACTGCAAAACGCTTTGCAGTCTTTTCAAATACACAGCTTATTTTTTAATGAAAGCGGCAACTTCATCTGCGAAGTTTTCCTGTTTCTTTTCAATGCCTTCGCCTAACTGGAAGCGGGCAAAACGGGCAACATCAGCATTTTTGGATTTCAACAGCTTGCTGATGGTCAGGTCGCCGTCCCGGATGAATTCCTGATCTACCAGGCAGACTTCCTTGTAGTATTTATTGATGCGGCCCAATACCATCTTGGCAATGATATTTTCCGGCTTGCCTTCGTTACGTGCCTGTTCCGTCAGGATTTCCTTTTCATGTTCCAGCTCCGTGGCAGGAACTTCGTTGCGGTTCAGGTACTGGGGATTTGCGGCAGCCACCTGCATGGCAACGTCCTTGCCCAGTTCAGCGTCGCCGCCCTTCATATCAACGAGCACGCCAATCTTGCCGCCGCCGTGAATGTAGCTGTAAACGGTTCCGTCCGCGCTTTCATAACGGACGAAACGGCGTACGGAAATATTTTCACCGATTTTGGCGATCGCTTCGGTAACAACATCCTTAACGGTCTTGCCGTCCATTTCGGAAGCCAGTAACGCTTCTACATCAGCCGGATTTTCAGCCACAATCTTAGCCGCGATAGATTTGGCCAGAGCCTGGAAGTTTTCGTTCTTGCCGACAAAGTCGGTTTCGCAGTTCACTTCAACGATAGCGCCGGTCTTGCCGTCTTCGGACACAAATGCCACAACAGCGCCTTCAGCAGCTACACGTCCTGCTTTCTTGGCAGCCTGGGACAGTCCTTTTTCACGCAGGAAGTCGATAGCCTTCTCCATATCGCCTTCCGTAGCAACCAGCGCCTTTTTGCAGTCCATCATGCCTGCGCCGGTACGTTCACGCAGTTCTTTAACAATTGCAGCAGTAATCTGTGCCATAGATAAACCCTCCTGTATTCTATGTTATATTTTTTTATTTCAGAGTTGAATAAAGGGAACCGCAGCGGGTTCCCTTTCGAGATCAGTTACACTAAAGGTTCCCGGAACCGAAAACCAGATATCAAATTATTCTGCCTCTGCAGCAGCTTCTTCTGCCGGAGCCGCTTCCGCGGTCTGCTGTCCCTGACGGCCTTCCAGCACTGCGTCAGCCATTTTGCTTGCCAGCAGGCGGACAGCGCGGATTGCGTCATCGTTAGCAGGAATTACATAATCGACTTCATCCGGATCGCAGTTGGTATCTACCGTAGCTACGATGGGAATATTCAGCTTGCGGGCTTCCAGAACAGCGATGTGTTCCTTGCGGGGATCCACTACGAACAGGGCTGCCGGCAGTTTCTTCATATCTTTGATACCGCCCAGGTTCTTGTTCAGTTTTTCCATTTCATGACGCAGACCCAGTACTTCTTTCTTCGGCAGAACGTCAAAGGTACCGTCTTCTTCCATCTTTTCCAGCTGACGCAGACGGGCTACGCGCTTCTGGATGGTTTTGAAGTTGGTCATCATGCCGCCCAGCCAGCGTTCGTTGACATAGTACTGGTTGCAGCGGAGCGCTTCTTCCTTCATCGCTTCCTGCGCCTGTTTCTTGGTGCCTACGAACAGGATGCTGCCGCCGTTCTGTGCAGTTTCACGAATGAAGTTGTAGGCTTCATCCACTTTTTTAACGGTCTTCTGCAGGTCGATAATGTAGATACCGTTACGTTCGGTGAAGATGTACTTCGCCATTTTAGGATTCCAGCGGCGGGTCTGATGGCCGAAATGTACGCCGGCTTCCAACAGTTGTTTCATGGAAATAATGCTACTCATTTTTCTTTCCTCCTGTTTTTTCCTCCGCAGCCATCTTTGTATTCGGGTTAACCACATCCGTGGACAGTACCCATCCGGCTGCGTGTGTATTGAACACTTGAAGAATTATATCACAGTCATTGCCAACGGGCAAGACCTTTTTATCAAATTATGTTAAAATTTTTACAGTAAGATGCCTAACGATTTTTTAATATTCACTGCCATCTCTCCGGCAGGAATCACTTCTTTATGCAATACAGGCAGCTTTTCCAGCGCGGTGATCTGTTCCGGCAACGGCAGTTCCGTTACCTCCGCTAACCGGTGCGCCGCTTCAAAGGGCGCTGCCTCATCCAGCCCTTCCGCCTTGCCGATCCCTTCCAGAACCGTCTTGCAGAATTTATATGGACTGGCCGTGGATAACACCACAATATAAGTGTCATCGCTGCTCAGCAGGCGGTACTTCTGGGCAGCGCGCCACGCCACGGCGGTATGGGGATCCAGCACATACTCATGATCGTTGTACACGCGGCCGATGGTCTCCTTTGTTTCCGCTTCGTCCACCCAGGCGGCGAAGAAGAGTTCCCGTACCCGTTCCGCAATCTCCGGCGTTACCTGATACCGGCCTTCCCCATTCAGCTTCGCCATCCAGTCGGCGACCTGCGACGCATTATTGTCCGTCAGGTCGAACAGCAGCCGCTCCAGATTGCTGGAAACCAGGATATCCATGGACGGAGAAACCGTTTTGTTCAGTTTCCGTACTTTATTGTAAATACCTGTGTTGATAAAATCCGTCAGCACATTATTGGAATTGGAGGCGCAGATAAAACGTTTTACCGGCAAGCCCATCTTCTTCGCATA
>JAFTZZ010000135.1 GCA_017460905.1 Acidaminococcaceae bacterium
CAAAATGGTGTACGGCCATGGCTGGCTGGTGGTGGACGGTACCAAGATGAGCAAATCCATCGGCAACGTGGTGGATCCCAATGTCCTGATCGATGAATTTGGGGCAGACGCCATCCGGTATTTCCTGTTGCGTGAAATCAACCTGGGCAGCGACGGCAACTTCAGCCGCGACGCGCTGATCAACCGTATCAATGCGGACCTGGCCAACGACCTGGGCAACCTGCTGTACCGCACCGTAAGCATGGTGGAAAAATTTCATGAAGGCGCACTGAAAAACTGCCCGTCCGCCGCGCAGGCTGTGGATACGGAGCTGGAGAAGCTGGCGGAGTCCACGCTGGTTTCTTATCAGGAACATATGGACAAGATGGAAATCAATGACGCCATCAAGGCCGTCTGGGCACTGGTAGCCAGCGCCAATAAATACATTGATGACACCGCGCCCTGGAAGCTGGCGAAGGAACCGGAAAACGCCGACCGTCTGCATCTGGTGCTGTACAATCTGGCAGAAGTGCTGCGCTTTGTGGCGATCATGGTGGAACCCTTTATCCCGGGAACCACGCCGGAAATCCTGCGGCAGCTGGGACTGGAAAGCAAAGAGCAGAACCTGCTGGAAGAGTTGCAATGGGGCGGCATCGCCGACGGCACAAAAGTGGTGAAGGGCGAGCCTCTCTATCCGCGTATCGACGTGCTGCCGGACGGGCGCACCCTCATCGGCGCTACCAAAAAATACGCAGGCAAGGTGTACAATCCGGAAACCGGCAAGCATGAGGAATATCATCCGGAACCGGCCAAAGCGGCAAACAATAAAAAAGAGAAAAAGAATGAAAATAAAAAAGCTGACGCGTTAGCGGAAGCACAGGCAAAGGCAGAAGAAGCTAAAGCAAAAGCCATGGCGGCCAAAGAAGCGGCAGCGAAAAAAGCCAACTCGGCGGCAGATGCGGCCAGCGATGCGGTAGCGGCAGCGGGAGATGCAGCCAAGGCTGTCGGCGGCGCCGTACTGGCGGCGGTAGCATCGGCCCGGGCGCGGGTAAGCGCGGCGGCAGACGATGCGGTGCGCACGGCGACTGAGGTAAAAAATGCGGCGCTGGAAGCGGCACGGGGCGGTGACGCGCAAAAAACTGCTCCGGCGGCAGAGGGTGAAATCACCATTGACGACTTTGCCAAGATTGATCTGCGTGTAGCAACGATTTTGTCCGCGGAACGGGTGCCCAAAACGGATAAACTGATGAAGCTGCAGGTGCAGCTGGGCGAAGAAGAACGCACCATCGTGTCCGGCATTGCCCAGTATTACACGCCGGAAGAACTGGTGGGCCGCAATGTTATCGTTATCAAAAACCTGAAGCCCACCAAGCTGCGGGGCATTATGTCCTATGGCATGCTGCTGGCGGCTTCCGACGGGGAAGGCAACCTGGTGCTGGCGGACGCGCCCAACATCAAGAGTGGCAGCAAGGTAAAATAAGCGGCAAGATTTTTTGAAAGGTTTGTTATGTCAAGACTTGGTATTATAGATACTCATGCTCATTTGGATGATAACCGTTTCGATTCCGACCGGGCTGCCGTAATGGCGCGGCTGGCCAATGACATGGAAGCGGTCATTACGCAGGGAACCAACTACGAATCGTCGCTTGCTTCGGTGAAAATGGCGGAACAGTATGATTTTGTGTATGCGGCTGTGGGCTGGCATCCGGAAGATCTGGCGGGCATTAAAGACGAAAGCTACATTGCAGAGCTGGAAAAGCTGGTTCGCGGGCATGAAAAGGTTGTGGCTATCGGGGAAATCGGGCTGGATTATTATTGGAAGGAAAATGAGCCGAAAGAGGTGCAGCTGCTGCGGCTGAAACAGCAGTGCGACCTGGCGTATTCATTAGACCTTCCCGTCGTGATCCACGACAGGGAAGCCCACGGCGACTGCCTGGCATTTTTCCAGAACGAAGTTCCCAAAAACCTGAAAGCGGTGTTCCACTGCTATTCCGGTTCGCTGGAAATGGCGAAGGAACTGTGGAAGTGCAGCTATTATCTGGGCTTCGGCGGTTCTTCAACTTATAAAAATAATAAGAAGGTCCGGGAAGTGCTGGCGGCCTGTCCGGAGGAACTGTTTCTGCTGGAAACAGACTGTCCCTACCTGACGCCGGAACCCTATCGGGGACGGCGGAACGATCCCAGTATGACGGAGTTCATTGCGCAGAACGCGGCCCTGGTCCGGGGCACAACCTTTGCGCACATTGCGGAACAGACCACAAAAAACGCGAAAGTGTTATTTGATAAAATGAAACTTAATGCGTGAGGATATTGAGTAAAACATTGAAATAGCAATCGCGAACAGTTTTGCGAAATATTTTCACGTAATCAAGGTTGACTTCTATACAAAATAGTAATTCTGACAAAAGAGGGATTCGACATGGAGAATGGCGAAGAAGGGAAAAAGGTTTCTGCGTTGCTTGCGATCAAAAACCGGCGCAGCATCCGTAAGTTTAAGAACGATTCCATTTCGGAAATGGATCTGCATACCATTCTGGAAGCGGGCATTGCGGCGCCGTCTTCCAAGAATCGGCAGCCCTGGCACTTTACAGTAGTGCGGGGCGAGGCAAAAGAAGAGCTGGCGCAGGTGATGGAACGGGGGCTGAATCTGGAAGTCAAAGCCCATAAACCGTTTTTGCCGGAAAGCATGCGCTTCATCAACGGCGCGTTTATCAGCGTGAATGTGATGCGCCAGGCGCCTGTGGTCGTATTGGTTTCCAACGAGTTGGGCAACAGCACGGATTTTGAAGCGAACCTGTCCGTAGATGAGCGGGTGGCGGAAATCTGCAACGTGCAGTCGGTGGCGGCAGCGATTGAAAACATGCTGCTGGCTGCGCAGGAGTTGGGCATCGGCAGCCTGTGGGTGTGCGATATCTTTTTTGCCTATCCGGAAATTTCCCGCTGGCTGGAAACGAAAAATCCGGGCCACGGTATGCTGGTAGCGGGCCTCTGCTTCGGCTATGCGGACGAGGCGCCGAAGGCAAGAG
>JAFTZZ010000136.1 GCA_017460905.1 Acidaminococcaceae bacterium
GGCTGAGCATACGGATAATTGCCAGCTGCAGCGTATCAAACTGATAAAACCCCATAAAATACAAAGAGCTCCATTTCAGAGAGCCTGCGTTCTTCTCCAAAACGGATAATTCTTCTGCTGCCAGGCGATATAAGCCCTGCACATCATACACATCATGAGCAATCAGATAAGCAAGATATTCCCTGTAAATGACTGCAATTTCCAAATCTTTCTGCCGATACGCGTCAGAACGTCCGTCCCAGTGAGAAAAAGCAGACGCAATCTCCGCCTCCGTAACACCGCAGCTGCCAATCTGATCCATCAGCGCCGTCATGGAACGCAAAAATCCCTTTTTAGCTACCAGGCTGGCAAAATAGTTAATTTTTCCGTTTTGCAGCAGCCTGTCCAGAATCGTGCGGACAATCAGTTCCTGTGCCTTGCGGCTGATCTTTCGCACCTTTGTCCTGCCGCACTGCCGCAGGACCGCATTAGCCAGATAATCGAAATTAACAGCGTTTACGCCGTTCTGCCTGGCCCGCTGCACCAGCGTACGGGAAGAAGTAACCAGCATCGCTTTGCTGAAGCCCTGCTGTATCGCCTTGGCAACAAAAGCTTCGGCAGCAGTGCAACCCGCAGGTACACAAACCAAATGTAACATAATTTCACCTGTTTTTAAAAATCACGTATTCTTTTCTTCTCAATCTGCCGTTTCCTGGTCAACCGTTCTTCTTATCCTTCTTAACTTTAATCGGAATAACCTCTCCGGTATCCGGATCTGTCAGGATAATCGGCCCCAGCGTCAGCTTGCCTTTAATGATACTGAATGCATCCGTAGTTATTGTGCCGAACTGCGTTGCTATTTTCGCATCATAAATAAACAGTTCCTTAAAACGGTTCGTAAACCGTCCCTCCACACTGTCAAAAGGAATTATGATATATTTTCCCCTGCCGGATTTAAAATCCCCATAGGCAAGTATGTTCCGGGGATTGCCATCACAACGGACCGTCAGTTCCATATCAACCAGGCAGTAAAACTGCAGGTCATTTAAAGCCCTTCTGCTGTCCAGTTCCATACCCTTGCCATATATATTGTACCTGCGCGTATCCAGATTATAATCTCCCCTGGCATTCAGCTTTCCGCCAAATACTTTGGCATGTACATCCGTAAAGCGAAATAATCCGTCAGAGTATGATACATCACCGATCACATCCGTAAAATGAAGGGCCGGAATCGTCAATTCTTTCATCCTGACGGTTCCCTTGCCTTTCGGTCCCGTCACCGGTCCGGTCAGCTTCGCAACAACGGTCATCAGGTCATGCAGTTTCATGCCGAAGCCCAAAGATTCCGGATCCACATCACGGATGGATACATCAATATCCGCTTCTGGTGTTTCTGATTTAAAATCAACAGTACCGGCAATTGACATCCCTCCGCCACGCATGGTCCCGCCAAACTTACCGGTAGACAAATCAATCTGTGATACATCAGAAGTATTCAGTTTCATATTCATATTGACATTGTTCATCACATAATGACGCTGCCGATAGCGGGCTTCCAGCCGGCAATTATTTAAAACCACTTCAACCCGCAGTTTGCGCCCGTCGCGGTTAAAGTTAGCCTCTTCACCGCTTTCCGAAACTTCTTTTGTTTCAACCGGAACCTGCTCCCCCGTACTGTTCAGATTCAGATTCTTCTGCTCCAAAAAATCCACCTGCATATCTTCATTAAAGCCCACAGAAATTACCGCATCATTTAACTCCAGTCTCTGAATTGTTGTAGATTTAAAATTCCGGGTAATGACATCCCAGGGACGGGCATGAAAGGAACCTTCCGGCACACGCAGAATGACATCCCCGTCAGGTTCAACCCATAACAGATTTTCAAAAACAACATCGCCGTTGATATGCGCCATGATTTTTTCCGCAGTAATCGTGCCACGCAGCATATTCTGCTTTTCCATTTCCCGGTTAAAAATCCGGGCTGCGCCGCGGCTGGCAATCTCAGCCAGCACAAAGAACACGAGCACACAAAGGATTGCTACAATGCCAAAAATCTTCAGCCCTGTTTTCATTTTTCCGGAAAGAATCTCTTCAGAAGTTTGTAATTCCATAGTAACTCCCGCAATCTTATAGTCTAAATTTTATTTTATGCCTTTATAGTTCGAAATGCAATCACCCTGCTCCGTCATTTCCGTCAGAAAATCCCAATAACGTTTTGGCATGTGCGTCCGGCGGCATACTTCATTATGCCGCGGGTTAATTTCAATCGCGGCATAGTAATTTTTCCACAGAACACGGTATTTCCGTTCCTCGTCACTGATTTCGGAGATTACAAAATCTTCCATGGGAATGACACAGCATTTGCCCGGTTTATAGACCAGCGCCATCTTATGGTTCTGATCATAAATCATAAAATGCTCATTGTGAAACCGGTCGCAAAAATGTGAAGCAATAAACGGCAGCACATTATTTTTGGCGCCGATCACTGCCACCAAAATGCCCCGCACATCACTGAAACGGACAAACCCGTACCACTTATCGATTTCGCGCCCCAGATCCCGCAGCCCTTTCAGGACATTATTTACGACCTTGTCCTGGCGCAGGTTCAGAATCTGCATACCGTAGCGAAAGCCTTTACGCGCAAACAGCAACATCTGTTCCTCTTTTTGGGAAATACAGGAACAAAATATACGTTCCAGAATGTGAAGGAACGGCTTACCAATTTTATCGTCTATGCCCTTTCGGACGCGTTCTGCCAAATCCGTGCGGGTCACAATGCGCTTCGCATAAAACAAACTGGTCTCCACAGAGATTCCCTGCTCCGTTTCCACCGCAATCATTCCGGGAATCTCTTTTGCCGTATAACTTTCGTACACGCAGCAAAGCCAGCCTTCCCACGTACCGTCGTAATAGTACGCTAAATCCGGGGTCTCTGCCGGGACAGCCGCATTAAACGCATCGGCCTCCGGTTTCGGCCGCCCGGCTGCCCTCATCATCCGGACACCGGTACTTTTCTGCCATGTATCTTTAATCAGCTGAATACCGGTATCGTTACACATTCCAACGCCTCTTTCTGTGCATCATCCAGGGCAGGAACCGTTAGCATCGGCTCTGCGCCTTCCTTATTACAGTCTGTTTCCGCTGAAAAATTATCAAACAGAGAGGGCTGGAACCATTTTCTTTCCTGCCGGGCGAACAGCGCCCTCTCTTTCGGCGACATCATCGCCAGCAGAAAGGCATTCTTATCATGGGATAAAAACGGATAACTCCGTCCTTTACACAATAAAAAATACCTTGCCCGTTTCAGTACCACGCCGATATTTTTCAGGCCGTCCCAGTCCAACAGGGCCAGTTTTCGCGCCCGCAGGATCCGGTAAGCACTTTCCGTGCCAATGCCGGGCACCCGCAACAGCTCATCAAAAGAAGCCCGGTTTACTTCTACCGGAAAAACGTCCGGATGGCGCAGCGCCCAGTGGCATTTCGGGTCCAGGTACGGATGCAGCTGCGGATTCTTTTCATCCAGCAATTCAGAAGCCGTAAAACCGTAAAAACGCAGCAGCCAGTCCGCCTGGTACAGCCGGTGCTCACGCCATAACGGCGGCAGCGTCTCCCGCGACGGCAGGCGGTTATCTTCCACCACCGGAATATATGCCGAATAAAAGACCCGTTTCATCTGATACTGATGATACAGCCCTTCCGTCAGGCGCAGGATTTGTCTGTCATTTTCCGGCGTTGCGCCGATGATCATCTGGGTACTCTGCCCTGCCGGCGCAAAACGCATTTGGCCCTTTTTCCAGGGTTTTTGCAGTTGCCCGCCATCCACAGACTTCAAGGCATACGGGTCTGCCATCTCCATGCACCGCAAACCGTTCAGGGACTCTTTGTCTTCCAGTAGATATCGGTTACCGGAAGATGCGGCTCCTTGAATCTTCGCCGCCTGTTTGCCCACAGGCTGGATTCCCCCAAAGCGTCCCCGCCCCTGCCGGTTCTCCTGAATTTTATACTGAATCTGCTTCATGGGAAGCAAAATCTTCTCTTTTGATTTATCCGGCGCCAGCTTTTCCAGGCTGCCGGAAGAAGGCAGTTCAATATTTACGCTGATACGGTCCGCCAGCGTCCCAAGCTTTTCAACCAGCAACGCACTGGTTCCCGGAATCACCTTTACATGGATATAGCCGCCAAACTGATATTCATAGCGCAGTATCTCCAGCACCTTAAGCATCTGTTCGCTGGTATAGTCCGGCGACTTCCAGACCGCTGAGCTTAAAAACAGTCCTTCAATATAGTTCCGCCGGTAAAATTGCCAGGTCAGGTCCGCCAGCTCCCGGGGCGTAAATGCTGCCCGCTTCGCCTGATTGCTGTAGCGGTTCACACAATACACACAGTCGAAGCTGCAGCAGTTGGTCAGCAGTACTTTTAACAGACTGATGCAGCGGCCGTCTCCCGCAAAGCTGTGGCAGATGCCAAAGTCCCGGGACGACCCCATTGCAAAACCGCTTCCCTTCCGTTCCAGACCGCTGGATGTGCAGGCCGCGTCATACTTTGCCGCATCAGCTAAAATTTTCAGTTTTTCCAGCACATCCATAATAAAAATTCCCCGTAAAAATCATTGATTGTTTTTCGTTCTTATTTCATGTTTCGCATTTCATGTTTCGCACAAAAATGTATTTCTTTTTGCGTTAAAATGAAATTTTATATTTTCGCGCCGTGCTTCCGCTTCCACTCCTTGATCTGCCGCAGGCGCTCCTTATAACGAACCTCAAAGCCTTCTTCTGTAGGCCGGTAATAGCTTTTCCCCAACAGCGAATCCGGCAGGCACTGCATATTCGTCAGTTTTTCTTCGGTATCGTGGGCATACTGGTAGCCCTTGCCGTAATTCAGTTCTTTCATCAGTTTGGTCGGCGCATTGCGGATCACCAGCGGCACCGGTTCCGCAATCATGTTCAGGGCGTCGACCCGGGCCGTATTGTAAGCCATTTCCATCGCGTTGGACTTAGGCGCCAGCGACATATACACCACCGCTTCCGTCAGATGCACGGTGCACTCCGGCATGCCGATAAAGTGACAGGCCTGATACGCCGCCACCGCAATTTCCAGGGCGCGTGGATCCGCCATGCCCACGTCCTCACTGGCGAACCGCGTGACCCTGCGGGCCACATACAACGGGTCTTCCCCCGCCTCCAGCATGCGCGCCAGCCAGTACACCGCGGCGTCCGGGTCGGAATTGCGCATGCTCTTGTGCAGCGCGGAAATCAGATTGTAATGCTCTTCCCCGTTTTTATCGTACAGCAGCGATTTTTTGGAAATACACTGCTCCAAAATTTCCCGGTTCACAACGACAGTGTCGCCGTCCATATCCCCGTTCAGCACCACCATTTCCAGTGTGGAAAGCGCCGTCCGGGCATCGCCGTTGGCAAAATTCGCGATAATGTCCAGCAGTTCATCCGTCACTTCCACCTTCTGCCCGCCGAAGCCTTTGGGACTTTGCAGCGCATGACGCAGCATATTGCGCAGGTTTTGCACCGACAACGGCTGCAGCACAAAAACGCGGCAGCGGGACAGCAGCGCCCCGTTCACTTCAAAAGACGGATTTTCCGTAGTCGCGCCGATGAGAATGATACTTCCCTTTTCCACAAAAGGCAGGAACGCATCCTGCTGCGCTTTGTTAAAACGGTGGATTTCGTCCACAAACACAATGGTGCGCTGCCCGATCTGGCGGTTCATCTCCGCCTTTTCCATTACATTGCGAATTTCTTTGATACCGCTGGTCACTGCGGAAAAATTGATAAACACCGACCGCGTCATATGCGCAATGATCTGGGCCAGCGTCGTCTTCCCCACGCCTGGCGGCCCCCAGAAAACCATGGAAGAAATGCGATCCTGCTCGATCATGCGGCGCAGCACGCGCCCTTTCCCCAGCAAATGCTCCTGTCCTTCATATTCGTCCAGCGACTCCGGCCGCAGCCGGGCAGCCAGCGGCTGACTCACCAGATCGTCAAAAATACCAGCCTGTTCCATAGCCTGTACCTCATAAATTGCAATTTATTCGTAAAACAATTGTTCGTATTTGTATTGTAGCACAGTATCCGAAAAAAGAAAAGCAAACTGGATATAAATTTTTAAAGCCCGACGGAACTGACCCGCCGGGCTTTGTGTTTTGAATCAGAACGCCGGAACTACGGCGCCTTTATATTTGTCTTCGATAAATTTCTTAACTTCCGGAGTCTTCAAAGCTTTTGCCACTTTAACCAGTTCCGGCCGTTTTTCGTCACCGGCACGAACGGCAATGACGTTAGCATACGGGGAATCCTTTTCAATGAACAGGGAATCCTTCACCGGGTTCAGTTTCGCTTCCATCGCAAAGTTGGAATTGATTACGGCTAAATCCGTATCGTCCAGCGCGCGGGGCAGCGTTGCGCTTTCGACTTCGATGATCTTCAGGTTTTTCGGATTGGCTGCCAGGTCATTCGGGGTTGCGGTAATGCCCTTGCCTTCTTTCAGCTTCAGCAGGCCCGCTGCTTCTAACAGCATCAGGCTGCGGCCGCCGTTGGTCGGATCATTGGGGATTGCAACCTTGGCGCCGTCGGGAAGCTCTTTCAGGTTCTTAAATTTCTTGGAATAGCAGCCCATCGGTTCGATATGGATCTTGTCCAGCACAACCAGCTTCAGGTTACGTTCCTGGCAGGTCTTTTCCAAAAACGGAATATGCTGGAAGAAGTTTGCGTCCAGTTCCTTATCCGACAGGGACAGGTTAGGCTTTACATAATCGGTGAACTCGATAACCTGCAGGTCTACGCCGTCTTTCGCCAGCTGCGGTTTTACAAAGTTCAGCAGTTCTGCGTGCGGAACCGGGGTCGCCCCGACCTTCACAACTACTTTTTTCGCCTCGCCGCCTGCAGGCGCCGCCGCTTTTTTCTCTCCGCCGCCGCAGCCAACCATCATCAGGGACGCTAACGCAACGGTCAGGATTCCGTAAATAAGTTTTTTCATTTGAATCACTCCTCTGCTCCAAATTAGTATTTTTTATAAATTCTACCCATCCGATAGGAATATAATAATTACCTTTATCTGTTTTGTCAACAAATTTCACCGGATGGACAAAAACCAAAAAAATTCAACACCGGATTGTAAAAAATGAAACGGCATTAGTATTGCAAAAGGTATATTGCACAACAAAAAATGCCCACGTTTCGCAATTTCTTTCAGTCCCAGCCTAAGATCATCCTGGTCTGATACCGTAAGTACTGCGCAATCTTTTCATGCCCGCTGGCCAGCGGATGTACACCGTCCAGAAAATCCGACTGATTTAACAAGGGGCCGTCAGCATTCAGGTCGATAAAATACACCTTGCTGTCCCCTGCCGCCCGCAGTTCAGCTACGGCGCCGCCCATGCCGGGTACGGAGCGCTGGCTGGTTACAGTGTTGGCCGGTGTCATGCAGAAGATTACCGAATCCGGCCGGAATTGGCGCAGCTTCAGAATCAGTTTTTTGTACTGATCTTTAAAATAGTCGTCCGACGGACGATTCAACGCATCATTAAAATCGTTTTCCCCATAAGCCAGAATGACTAGATCGGGTTTGTCCAGATTATTATCCCAACGGGGTTCCTTTTGGGTATAAAAGGCACGTTCAATCTGCTCGTCCGCATGTTTAGCCGTGTATGGGGCTTTTTCTTCGTTGTTCCGCACAGCGCCTTCCCCGGAAGCGGCAACGCAGCTCCAGTCGGCGTTCAGCATACGGGCCAGCCGCGGACCAAAAGCCAGATAGCCGCTTTCCCGCTGGAAATAATCCCCTTCCGGATAAATAAATGCGCCCGCAGCTACTGAATCGCCGATAATTTCAATGCTTCTGCGTTTTCGGACAGACGGGGAGCCGGACAATCCGGTCTTTTCAGTATCGGCAGAAGCAAACTCATCGTTTCCACTCATATCAGAATCCGCAGACACGGATCCGCCAATAAAAAAGAATCCCCGAAGAATCGTAACGCCACGCATACCTTCCGTTTCCCGGATCATGGTCAGTGTATGTCTTCCTCTGGAGAGATTCTGATACAATACATTCATGCCCATGTGCGCCTTAAAACGGATCAACGGTCCATCATCTATTTTTTTCAGCCACCAGACGTCTCCCAGCGAATCACTGAACATCTGTGCCTGTACACCGGTTCCTTCGAACTCTACCGATACTATCACTGCGCCGCGGCCTGCATAAAGACTGCCGTTATCCGCAGGAATCCATCGCCCCATAGTTTTTACAGCAGTACTGTTCGCAGGAATAAAGCCGGCAGCAACTGTGTTGCAAAAAAACAGCCCTGCTGCAAGCAGGGCCAGCACCATTCGAAACGCTATTTTATTACAAGAAATGTTTTTTAAATGCACGAAATTCACCTGTATTAATAAAACATTTTCTAAAAAATCAATCCAACTGGCTGGTGCAGTGCGGGCAGCGGGTCGCATCGTCCGCAATTTCGCTCTTGCAGTACGGGCAGGTACGGGCCGGAGCCGGCTCTTCTGCCGGTTTGCGGAAACGGTTGATCTGTTTAATGACAACAAATACAGCTAACGCTACCAGCAGGAAATCAATGACCGTATTGATGAAGGAGCCGTAAGCAATTACCGCTGCGCCGGCTTTTTTCGCTTCTTCCAGGGTAGCAAAGTTCTTGTCGCTCAGGTTGATGAACAGGTTGGAAAAATTAACGTCGCCCACCAATTTGCCCAGCGGGGGCATTACGATATCGTTTACAAACGAAGTCACAATTTTGCCGAAAGCGCCGCCGATCACAACGCCTACTGCCATATCTACAACATTTCCGCGTACTGCAAATTCTTTAAATTCACTGCAAAAGCTCATAATTATTCCTCCTTGAATTCAAACTCCGGTTCCGTTTAATGCCGGATATTTGTTCTATAATTATCATCTGTATTATAGAAAAATATTCTACAGATAATTAAACCACAACAAAGTTTTTTAGTCAACCAATAACCTCGTGTGAAAGAAAGTTATCATAAATTAAAAACTGTTTTTTAATATACCGATAGCAATTTAGCATATAAATTGGTATAATATAAAAAAATTAGCAGATTTTTTCCTGAAATTACAATTTTGGAGGCATGATCATGGAACGCGGTACTTTTTCAACCCGGCTGGGCTTTATTCTCGTATCGGCAGGCTGCGCTATCGGACTGGGCAATGTCTGGAGATTCCCGTTTATCACCGGCAAATACGGAGGCGCTTCCTTCGTTCTCATTTATTTATTCTTTTTGGCCGTATTAGGGCTTCCCATCATGGTTGCCGAATTTGCGGTAGGCCGCTCCAGCCAGCGCAGCGCCGCCCAGTCCTTTGATGTGCTGGAGCCCAAAGGGACAAAGTGGCACCTGTATAAATACGGCTGTATCCTCGGCAACGCCATGCTGATGATGTATTACACCACCATCACCGGCTGGATGTTCTATTATTTGTACAAAATGGTAACGGGCGGCTTCGCGGGTCTGGCTGCCAAAGACATGGGCGGCGTGTTAGGCGGGCTCGTCACCGATCCAGCAACAATGACCGGATATATGGCATTAGCCGTTATCCTGGGGTTCGGCGTATGCTTTCTGGGTGTGGAAGCCGGTGTGGAACGCGTCACCAAATTTATGATGACCTGCCTTTTGCTTCTGATGATTGCGCTGGCAGTCAATTCCATCCTTCTTCCCGGCGGAAGCGAAGGCTTAAAATATTTCCTGCTGCCAGACTTCAGCCGGCTTTCCCAGTACGGCGCCAACGAAGTTATCTTTGCCGCCATGGGCCAGGCATTCTTCACATTAAGCCTGGGCATCGGTGCGCTGGCCATCTTCGGCAGCTACATCGGCAAAGAAAAGCGGCTCACCGGCGAAGCGATCTGCGTTATCCTGCTGGACACCTTCGTCGCCATCATGAGCGGTCTGATCATCTTCCCCGCCTGCTCGGCCTTTAACGTGGATCCCGGCGCAGGCCCCAACCTTCTTTTCGTTACGCTTCCCAACGTATTCAACCATATGACCGGCGGGCAGTTCTGGGGCTCCCTGTTCTTCCTGTTCATGACCTTTGCCGCCATGTCTACGGTCATTGCCGTATTTGAAAACCTGATTGCCTGCATCTGTGACCTGACAGGCTGGGAACGTAAAAGTGTAATTAAACTGGGCACGGTTTCCATTATCGTGCTGTCCCTTCCCTGCATATTCGGTTTCAACATCTGGAGCAGCTTCCAGCCGCTGGGAAAAGGTACCGGCGTACTGGATCTGGAGGATTTTGTTGTCAGCAACAACCTGCTTCCGCTGGGCAGCCTGATCTATCTGGCCTTCTGCACAAGCCGTTACGGCTGGGGCTGGGATAACTTTATCAAAGAAGCTGACACCGGCAACGGCATCGCCTTCCCGAAATGGCTGCGCTTTTATCTGACTTATATTCTGCCGCTGGTCGTGCTTTACATTTTCGTAAACGGGTACATCGCGATTTTCGGGCACTGAAGCAATAAGTAAAACAGAATTACAATAATAAATATAATATTATTAAAAAATACAATTAAAACTGCAAGAAAAAAGACACAAGCAAAACATCGGGAACGATTACGTGATTTTATGAGACGAAAGTTGCCGTCGTGGCGAGATTGTTTGAGGAGCGAAGCTCCGAGTTTCGAAGCCACAGGCGAATGAGTCCATAAAACAGTAATTGTTATCGGTTTTGCGGTGTCTTGATTTCTTACAGTTTAATTTTTTATTTCAAATTGTTGAAAAAGTGCGGCGAGTCCCCCCACTGCCCCCAGCCTACCGTATCGCCGACAGAGGCCACGCGGGAACTCAGGCAGTTACGGCACTGCTCTTTGCCGTCTTCCAGGCAGGGCTTGTTATCGTACAGCTGATACTGGTTACGGAACTGCGGCAAGGTCACCAGCGGCATCAGGATATTCGCCCCGGCTTTCAGCGCCATTTCCCGGCCAAAGGGGTGAAGCGTCTGCATGGCAGTTGTAGCCGCTATGTTCACATCCTTTAAGAACAGCCGCGTCACCGCCACCATGTTCACACTCAGGCGCAGCCGCCCGGCCCGCGCTTCCGGTGTGTCAAGTCCCGCCGCGCAGACCTTCCTGCCCAGCGGCGTATTGTGGTGTACCACATAGGGTCCCATGCCGATCATGGCAATATTCTGCTTCTGATAAAACAGGATATCGTCCGCCAGATCCTCCAGCGTCTGCCCCGGCAGTCCGATCATCACACCGGTTCCCACCTGATAGCCAATCGCTGCCAGGCTGTCCAGGCAGGCTTTCCGCACGTCCCAGCGGTGATGCCCGTCCTGGGGATGTAGGGTCGCATAAAGTCTGGGACTGCTGCTCTCGATCCGCAGCAGGTAGCGGTGCGCGCCTGCATCATACCAGCGCTGGTAGGTTTCTTTGGTCTGTTCCCCTACGCAAAGGGTAATGCCCAGCGCGCCGCCGCCGATTTGTTTAATCTCCCGCAGCAATTCTTCAATATAATCAATGAAAGCAGGATCCTGCCTCTCCCCGGACTGCAGCGTAACCGAACCGTACTGCTGCTCATAGCACCAGCGGGCCATGGCGAGGATGTCCTCCTTCGGCGTATCGAAACGCTCCACTTCCGCGTTATCCCGGCGGATACCGCAGTAGCAGCAGTTTTTGATACAGCGGTTGGAAAACTCCAGCAGCCCCCGGTAGTAATCCACGTTGCCGACCCATTCCTTCTTGACTGCATAGGCCGCGCTGTACAGCTGGTCCAGTTCGTCCTGCGCGGTGCGTCCCAACAGAAAGACAAGGTCGTCTTTATTCAGTTTCTTTTTATTTAAAATTTTAGAAATATCCAAATTATTTTCCGGTGAAGTTAGCCTTCCGTTTTTCCAGGAACGCCGTAATCCCTTCCTTGAAGTCTGCGCTGTTAGCACATTCGTTCTGCAGCGCAACCTCGGCTTTGATAAATTCCTCAAAGCCCTGATACATACTCACGAACATCATCTTTTTCATGTTGGCATAGGCAAGCGTCGGGCCGGCAGCCAGCTTCTTTGCAAAAGCCGTTGCTTTCGGCAGCAGCTCTTCCGCTGTCGTAACTTCTTTGACCAGTCCCAGTTCGAAGCACTCCTGCGCCGTTACAGGACGGCCTGTTACGAACATTTCCATAGCCCGGTGCGTTCCGATGGCGCGGGGCAGCATATATCCGCCGCTGGTGTCGGGGATCAGACCGATACCGACAAACGCCTGCAGGAATTTGGCATTATCTGCCGCATAGACAAAATCACAGCCAAGGGCCAGATTGCAGCCGCCGCCCGCCGCAGCGCCGGCAACCGCGCAGATGACCAGCTTTTTCATTTTTTTGATATATA
>JAFTZZ010000137.1 GCA_017460905.1 Acidaminococcaceae bacterium
CAGGACAAGCATCCGGGAAACGGCGGAGCCGAGTAATTATAACAAAGTAATTGTAACAGTAGGAGAATTTCAATGGATATTAAGATTGCATTAGCCGGTAACCCCAACTGCGGTAAAACCACTCTGTTTAACGAACTCACCGGCAGTTCCCAGTATGTCGGCAACTGGCCCGGCGTTACCGTAGAAAAAAAGGAAGGCCGCCTGAAAGGCCATGACAACGTAATCATTCAGGATTTACCCGGTATTTATTCCCTTTCTCCTTATACAATGGAAGAAACCGTGACCCGTAAATACCTGATCAACGATAAGCCGGACGTGATCCTGAACATCATCGACGGCACCAATCTGGAACGCAACCTGTACCTCACCACCCAGCTCATCGAAGTAGGCCTGCCCGTTGTCATCGCCATCAACATGATGGACCTGGTCAACAAGAACGGCGACACCATCAACCTGCAGAAGCTGTCCGCGGAAATCGGCGCACCGGTCTATCCCATCAGCGCACTGGAAGGCAAGGGCTGTCTGGACGCAGCCAACGCCGCGGTGAAAGTAGCGGAAAACCACCAGGTGTTCAAAGCGGCGGAGCTGCCCCATGTATTCAAAGGCAGCGTGGAGCACGCCCTGGCCCACATCGAAGAAAGCATCAGCGACAAGGTAGACAAAAAGAACCTGCGCTGGTACGCCATCAAACTGTTTGAGCGAGACGAACAGGTGCTGGAAGACCTGCAGCTCTCCCCCCAACTTACCGCCCATCTGGAAGAACACATCAAAGACTGCGAAACGGAAATGGACGACGATGCGGAAAGCATCATCACCAACCAGCGGTATGAATACATCGGCAGCATCATCGACGCCTGCATCACGAAAAACCGTCCCAAGCATGCGCTGACGGTTTCCGACAAAATCGACCAGGTAGTGACCAACCGCTTCCTGGGCCTGCCCATCTTCTTCCTTATCATGACCCTGATGTACTACATCTCCATCACTACGCTTGGCGGCTGGCTCACCGACTGGACCAACGATGTATTCTTCGGTGAGATCGTGACCGATGCGGCACCGGAAATGCTGGAATCCATGGCAGCGCCGGAATGGCTCATCGGTCTTGTGGTCGACGGCATCATCGGCGGCGTTGGCACCGTCCTGGGCTTTGTTCCCCAGATTCTGCTGATTTTCTTCTTCATGTCCCTGCTGGAAGACTCCGGTTACATGGCCCGGGTCGCTTTCATCATGGACCGTATCTTCCGCCAGTTCGGCCTGTCCGGCAAGTCCTTCATCCCCGTGCTGATCGGCATGGGCTGCGGCGTGCCTGCCATCATGGCCGCCCGCACCATCGAAGAAGACAGGGACCGCCGCATGACGATCCTGCTGGCAACCTTTATCCCCTGCGGTGCCAAAGCGGAAATCATCGGTATGATCACCGCCGTGTTCTTCCCCGACTCCGTCTTCATGGCGCCCGGCATGTATTTCTTAGGCCTGGCCATCATCATACTGGCAGGCATCGCCCTGAAAAGACCTCCTGGTTTGCCGGCGAACCGGCGCCCTTCGTAATGGAACTGCCCGCTTACCACATGCCTTCCCTGAAAGGCGTGCTGATCCATATGTGGGAACGGGCCCGGGGCTTCATCATCAAAGCCGGTATGATCATCTTCCCGATCTGCGTGCTGTTATGGTTCATGCAGACCTATAACTTCAGCTTCGAAATGGTAGAAGAAGTGGAAGAATCCATGCTGGGCGTTTTCGGCAACAGCATTTCCTGACTGTTCGCGCCCATCGGCCTGGGTGACTGGAGAGCCACCGTCGCATCCATCGCCGCGTTCCTGGCGAAAGAAGACGCTGTCGGCGTACTGGCTATGCTGGCCGGCGCCGCCGAAGACGCGGAAGAGGCCCAGGTCATGGAAGCATTGGGCAAACTGATGCCGCCCATGGCAGCTTTCTCATACATGATCCTGAACCTGTTCGACCCGCCCTGCCTCGTGGCTATGGCCACCTGCTACCGGGAAATGGGCAGCCGCAAATGGGGCTTCTTCGCCATCGCCTTCCAGGCAATTTTGGGCTACTCCCTGGCTTTCGTATTCTATAACCTGGGCAGCTGGTACGTAGGCGATGTGCCCTTCGGACCCATGCAGGGCATCGCCATCTTCCTCGTATTAGTGGCGCTGTACTTTATCTTCCGTCCGGCGAAGCCTTACGTGAAGCCGCAGGAAAATGTACACGCATAAACAAGAATTTGTACGTCTGAGCTCGCCAGACTGATACCGCCTTCATAGCGCTCAGCTAACGCTTCGGTGCCTGGTTGTCGCCTGCGCTGTCCTGGCAATGTTTTGAACAATAGCGTAATTGCAGAAACGGTGTTTTCTTTTCATCCTCGCGCCCTGCGGGAGCGCTTCGCTTATTCAGGCGGTATCAGCTCTGGCAAGCATATTCGTGCAAAATTAAACTTCAATTATTCTGGAGGAAACAATGAACCTCGCCTCATCTCTTTTATTTGCTGCCATCGCCGCCGCGTTCGCTTACACGTTTTATCATTTAGTAAAGAAAGTATACGGCGCGGTAAAAAATGACGGCTGTGAAACCGGCTGCAACTGCTGCAGCGGGAAATGCTCCCACTGCGCCGGCTGCGAAAAACCAAAATAACTGCTTTCCCCAATTGTGACAGCCCGTCGCAGTTGGGGATTTTCTTTGCATCTTGTCCAATCGGTTTGAGCGATGCTTGAAAGCAGACGACTAACGCAGCGCATTTTTGGATACGCGCACAGGCAAATCAATCCATGTTTTCTAAATTTTCCACATA
>JAFTZZ010000138.1 GCA_017460905.1 Acidaminococcaceae bacterium
AGCGGCTTCCGGGTTCGCGTCGTGACGCTGGACGGCGACGTGGTCAAGACCGGCGGTTCCCTCACCGGCGGCAGTCGGCAGAAAAAGGAATCCGGCTATCTGTCCCGGGAGCGGGATGTCAAAGAGCAGGAAAAGGCGCTGCGCAAATTCAATACGGAACTGCTTGCCATTCAGGAAGAAAAAGAAGTGCTGGAGGATGAGCTGGCCGGACGGGACAGGCGGCTGGAGGAATTGCGCCAGGCGGTACAGAATAAGAATATCCGGTTGACGGAAGTAAAGGCGCAGGCGCAGCGGATTGCCGATGAGCTGAAGCGGGAAAACGAAGCGCTGGAGCTGGCCATTGACACCCGTACCCAGCTGGCGAACGAGTACCTGTCTGTGCGGCAGCTGCTGGCAGATAAGCGGAAACCGCTGCAGGAGATGGAAGCGGCCAATACAGAAGCGAAAAGTATGCTGGATTCCCTGCAAAAACAGATTGCGGCGGATAAAAGCGCGCTGGAAACCGTTGTCCTGCGTCTGCAGGACGCCCGGGTGCAGGCGGAGACTGCGGCAGCGCAGCGGCAGCTGAAAAACGAACGCATGCAACAGCTGGACAACGATTTAAGCCGTCTGCAGAACGATTTTGATACCAATGCGGAAGAACGTGAAAAGTTAGCCGGAATTGTAGAAAGCAGCAAAACGAAAAAACAGGAGCTGGCGGAGCAGACGAAGGCGCTTATGCAGGAGCTGCAGGACATCCTGACCGGACAGCATGATTATACGGAGCAGCGGCTGGAGCTGACCCAGAAACAGGGCGCGGCCGGCGAGAAACTGCGGACGCTGCGCAGCGAGCAGGGCAAGGCGGAAGCGAAGGTGCACCAGAACGAAGTGGACAGCGCCCGGCTGGAAAGCGATTACCAGAATGCGCTGGAACAGCTTACTTCGGAATATAAGGTGAACCTGGCGGAAGCCAAGGAAGAAGCGAAAGCGGAAGGCGTCCTGGAGGACAAGAGCGAAACGGCCCTGCGCCGTATGCAGGCAGCCCTGCAGCGGCAGATCGAGGAACTGGGGCCTGTCAATCCGGGGGCTATCGAAGAATATAAAGCCGTCAGCGAGCGC
Source organism: Acidaminococcaceae bacterium (assembly GCA_017460905.1). Taxonomy (GTDB): domain Bacteria; phylum Bacillota; class Negativicutes; order Acidaminococcales; family Acidaminococcaceae; genus Succiniclasticum. Next base: position 1,099 of record JAFTZZ010000138.1, read on the forward strand.
TATGAATTTTTGCAGAAGCAGTATACGGACCTGTGCGAAGCCCGGGACAAACTGCAGTCTGTCATTTCCGAAATCAATTCGGGCATGACCCGGAAGTTCAAGGAAGCCTTCGGCCGGATCAACACCTTCTTCCAGAGCACGTACGTGCAGCTGTTCGGCGGCGGTACGGCGGTCCTGAAGCTGACAGATCCGGAAGATGTGCTGGAGTCGGGTATTGATATTGAAGCCCAGCCGCCGGGGAAGAAGCTCCAGAGTTTGTTCCTGCTTTCCGGCGGGGAACGGGCGCTGACCGTCATTGCCCTGCTGTTCGCGCTGCTGAGCTATCGTCCTACGCCATTCTGCATACTTGACGAGATTGACGCGCCGCTGGATGACGCGAACATCGAGCGCTTTTCGAAGTTCCTGGCCGGGTATGCCCTGCACACGCAGTTTATCGTCATTACCCACCGCAAGGGAACCATGGAGGCGGCGCATGTGCTGTACGGCGTCACCATGGAAGAATCCGGCGTGTCCAAGATACTGTCGGTGAAGATGAGCGACCGGCTGATTGAAGAAAACAATGAAATAGGTTAATATAATATATAGTAAATAATCGGAAAGAGGTAGCTTTATGGGATTTTTTGAGAAACTGAAATCAGGGCTGACCAAGACCCGCCAGAATTTTACCAACCGGATCAGCGAACTGGTCGGCATGTCTGCCAAGGTGGATGAAGATTTTCTGGAAGAACTGGAAATGATCCTGCTGACTGCCGACGTGGGCGTCAAGACTACGGAAAAGCTGATCGAAGATGTCCGCAAAGCTGCTAAAAGCAAGGAAATTAAAGGCACGGAGGACGTGCTGCCGTTTTTGAAGAAGCAGATTGCGGCCATGCTGAAGGACGACGGCGTGCGCACGCGGATCGGCGCGCACCCGACGGTGATCCTGATTGTGGGCGTGAACGGCGTCGGCAAGACGACGACTATCGGGAAATTGTCCAACTACTTCCGCCTGTTCAATTACAAGGTCATGCTGGCGGCAGGGGATACCTTCCGTGCGGCTGCGTCCGCCCAGCTGAAGATCTGGGGCGAACGGGCCCAGTGCGATGTCATTGCCCACGAGGAAGGCGCGGATCCGGCGGCGGTCGTATTTGACGCGCTGAAGGCGGCGAAGGCCCGGGACGTTGACGTGCTGTTCATTGATACGGCGGGGCGGCTGCATAACAAGGTCAACCTGATGAACGAGTTAGGCAAGATCGACCGCATCATCAAACGGGAAATTCCCGACGCGCCCCATGAAGTGTTCCTGGTGCTGGACGCCACGACGGGGCAGAACGCCATCACCCAGGCGAAAGTGTTTACGGAAACCACCAAAGTCACCGGCGTGGTGCTGACGAAGCTGGATGGCACCGCCAAAGGCGGCGTAGTGGTTGCCATCCGGGAAGAATTGGGACTGCCGGTGAAATGGATCGGCATCGGCGAAGGGATTATGGATTTCCGTCCCTTTGAACCGGAGAAGTTTGTGGATGCGCTGTTTGCGACGGAAGAAGAGGAAAATTAAAGATTCTGCCCGCAAGAACACAGTATTAACGAAACGCTGTGATGCGCGGCGGTATGTTTTGCAGTCTTGCTAATTGTTTGATTTTCAGCGTTGAGGGGAAACAGAGTATATGTTTGCGGTTATTGTAAATACCATTACGATTATCATCGGTTCCTGTGTCGGGCTGCTGCTGCGCAAGGGCCTGCCTGAGTCCGTTTCGGACGCCATGATGAAGGGCCTCGGCCTGTGCACTATCATCATCGGCATTCAGGGGATGATCGAGGAAGAGAACATCCTGGTATTGATTTTATCTACGATTACAGGTATTGTCATCGGCGAATTGCTGGATGTGGACGGGCGTATTAACCGGGGAGCGGAGCGGCTGACAGCCCGTTTTGCCGGAGCCGGCCAGGGCGCTAAAATTGCCCAGGCCTTTGTCACCTCCTGCCTGATCATGAACGTGGGGGCCATGACTATCGTGGGTTCCCTGGATGCAGGCCTCAGGGGCAATTTCGGCATGCTGTATACCAAGTCCCTGCTGGACCTGATTTCCGGTATTCCCATGGCGGCGGCCATGGGCGTGGGCGTGCTGGGTTCCGCCCTGTTTACACTGGTCTTTCAGGGCGGTATTGTGCTGCTGGCAGAGTATATTGCCCCCTATTTGTCCGAAACGCTGATTAAGGAACTGGTTTGTACCGGCAGCCTGATGATCCTGGCCATTGGTTTTAATATGCTGGGGCTGACAAAGCTGAAAGTGCTGAATTACCTGCCTGGCCTTTTGGCGGTGCCTTTTGCGCTGAAACTGATGCAGGCGCTGGGGTTTTAAGGTAGCATCTTCTGTTGTAACTAGTAAAACAGAATCTGAATATTGTGATGTATTAGAGAGTCTCATGTCAGAGGTACAAATATATGCTTTGGCTATTCTTATTCATATTCGGAATTGTAGTTTTGTCTTTTATTTTGGGCGGAACAATAAGCTTTTTAACGGCTTTTTTCGCTGTATTTATTTTGGTGTTTTTAGTTTTGGCAATTTTAGGGATAATACATATAAAAAGGTCTTAGTTGGACGTAAAATGTCAATGATCGTGCAAAAAAGACAATATATCCTTTCGTCCAAATAATCTGTCTTTCGTCCAGAATATGATAAAATTGGATGAAAAACGCTATGCGTAAACGTGAAGATAGTCTTGTAACGCCTGCAACTGCGGGCGTTTTTCTTTAAACAATAGTTATTGACGGATTATAACTTTTAAGTTATAATTTTAGAGAAAGGAAGGTGGTCTCTTGCATAGAATTGTATTTTACAGAGATCGAAAAGGGAATGAACCTGTACTTGACTATATTCGGGAATTATCAGAAAGAAAGGACAAAGATAGCCGGATAAAGGTAAACAAAATTAATGACTATATCCAGGCGTTAAGTGTTTACGGAACACAAGTGGGCGAACCTTATCTTAAACATCTTGAAGGCGAGATATGGGAGTTGCGCCCCATTCGTGACAGGATACTGTTTGCCGCATGGTATAAAGGCGGTTTTATTCTGTTGCACAGTTTTATGAAGACTACACAAAAAACACCCCAGAGGGAAATTGACAAAGCAAAACGGGAATTAGCGGATATCATTGAAAGAGGTATCGAATTATGAGCGAAGAAAGATTAAGAACTTGGGACGAAGTTAGAAAAGAATTATTTACCCCTGAAGAGAATGCTGCCAGCGATTTGCGCGTTGCCTTGATCGGGGAACTGATTAAGGCGCGTAAAGAAAAGGGCATTACCCAGCAGAAGCTGGAAGAACTGAGCGGCGTTAAACAACCGGTTATTGCCAGACTGGAAAGAGGGAGCACCAGCCCGCAGTTATCAACGGTTTTAAAGATTCTTGCCCCTTTGGGAAAAACATTAGCGATTGTTCCGTTAGAACAATAAACGATATGATAGGGAAAATGAAATATAAATCGTTTCATGCAAAACACCGGAAGCAGTGTGCTCCATTTCCCATAGTTTTTCCCTTAAAAAGCACCAAGTTTTAAGGGAAAATGTAAGCTTTTAAGGGAATGAATTCTACTATGCAAGACGCTGTTATTCGGTTAAATAACGCTATATTAAGTAGGCCATCACAATTTATATTGCTGTCAAGCAAAAATACTTGACAGCTTTTTATTATGCGTGTATAATGCTTTTGTGTTTGGTACGGGAGTTTTTACCGTACTTTACAGAAGGGAATGTGACTGGCAGAATGGCAGCGAATGATTTTAACGACCGTATCCGTTTCGGCAGCCTGTACGAAACCTATGGGGCGTTGCTGACGAAGAAGCAGCAGCAGTGCCTGGAGCTGTATTTCTGTGAAGACTGTTCCCTGGCTGAAATTGCCGAAGAGATGCAGGTTTCCCGGCAGGCTGTCCACGATCTGCTGAAACGGGTAGAGCAGACACTGGAGCATTACGAAAAGATACTGGGCTTTTTGCAGCGTATGGAACGGACAAGGGCGCTGACGGATGAGGCGGCGCTGCTTTTGGACGGCGCGCAAAAAGATAATAATAATGAAAGATTATCCCGTGTACGGGAGATACTGGTTGAATTGAATGAAAGCAGGTAACTAAATGGCTTTTGAGAGTTTGTCCGAACGGCTGCAGAACGCGATCAAGATGTTCCGTGGCACCAAGGAAATTACGGAAGAGGATTTAAAGGCGCCGTTGCGTGAAGTCCGCATGGCCCTTTTGGAAGCTGACGTAAACTTCAAGGTGGTCAAGAGCTTTGTCGCCAGAATCAAAGAGCGGGCGCTGGGTGCGGAAATCCAGCAGAACCTGAGCCCCAGCCAGCAGATTATAAAAATCGTTGACGAGGAACTGACGGCGCTCCTGGGCGGAACCCAGGCGAAGCTCACCGTTGCCCCCAAACCGCCTACCATCATCATGCTGGTGGGTCTGCAGGGCGCCGGTAAAACCACCACGGTTGGCAAGCTGGCCAACAATTTAAAAAAGAAACACAAGAGCCCGCTGCTGGTGGCCGCCGACATATACCGTCCGGCTGCTATCACCCAGCTGCAGGTGTTAGGCGAACAGGTTGGCGTTCCGGTATTTTCGCTGGGCAATGAAGTGTCCCCGGTAGAGATCGCCCGCCAGTCGCTGGATAAGGCGGCGCATCTGGCCTGCGATACGGTCATCATCGATACGGCCGGCCGTCTGCACATTGATGAAAAGCTCATGGAAGAGCTGCAGAATATCAAGGTGGCGGTACAGCCCCATGAAATCCTGCTGACCATTGACGCGATGACAGGCCAGGATGCCGTTACGGTAGCCGATACCTTTAATAAGAATCTGGGCCTCACCGGCCTGATCGTCACCAAGCTGGACGGCGATGCCCGGGGCGGCGCAGTGCTTTCCGTACGGGAAGTGACCGGCTGTCCGGTAAAATTCGTGGGTATGGGCGAAAAGCTGGATGCGCTGGAGCCGTTCTATCCTGACCGCATGGCTTCCCGTATCCTGGGCATGGGCGATATCCTGTCCCTGATCGACAAGATCAAAGATACGACAGATCTGGCCAAAGCACTGGAGATGGAAAAGAAGCTCAAGAAAGATGAGTTCACGCTGGAGCAGTTCCTGGAACAGATGCAGCAGATCAAAAAGCTGGGTTCCCTGGATACGATCCTCGGCATGATTCCGGGCATGGGTGGCATCAGCCAGAAGCTGAAGGAAGCCAATGTAGATGAGAAAGAGTTTGCCCGGGTAGAAGCGATTATCCGCTCCATGACGCCGAAGGAACGGCAGAAGCCGGAGATCATCAACGGCAGCCGCCGCAAGCGTATCGCCGCGGGCTGCGGCATGAAGGTCCAGGACGTGAACCGCCTGCTGAAGAATTTCGATGACAGCAAGAAGCTGATGAAAAAGATGCAGGGTATGGCCAAGTTTGCTTCAAAGGGCGGCAAAATGCTTCCCTTTATGCATAAATAAAAACAGCAGATTATCAAATTTTGAATCTCATTGCAAGGAGGTGAAACTGAAATGGCAGTAAAGATCCGTTTAAAACGTATGGGCGCTAAAAAAGTTCCTTTCTATCGTATCGTTGTAGCTGACGCGCGTTCCCCGCGTGACGGCAAGTTCATCGAAACCATCGGCACCTACGATTCTACCGTTAATCCGGCAGCTGTAAAGATTGACGAAGAAAAAGCGCTGAAATGGATGGGCAATGGCGCACAGCCGACCGATACCGTTAAGAGCCTGTTCAGCAAACAGGGTATCATGAAGAAATTTGCTGAGGCGAAAAACGCAAAGTAAGTAAGGGGGCGTGAGTTGCATGAAAGAATTGGTAGAAGTTATGGCCAAATCTCTGGTTAGCAATCCGTCTGCAGTGACAGTGGAGGAGGAAACAACCGGTACAACTACTGTACTCCGCCTCCATGTTGCCCCTGATGATATGGGTAAGGTGATTGGCAAACAGGGCCGCATAGCGAAAGCAATCCGCTCCGTTATGAAGGCTGTTGCAACCCGTGAGAACGTGAAAGTTATCGTAGAGATTGAGTAATGCGGAAAGACTCGTAATTGAAACGTAAAGGTGGTAAATTATGACAGATTCTATGTTTGTTCGTGTTCCTGTTGCGATTAAAGCAAAAGTTACGGAAGATTTGAAGCTGAAAATTATTGGAGACCTCCAAAACACTATAAAGCAGATGGAATTAGACCTGAACCAGTTTGATTTTCAGGCAAAGCAGGTTATGAACCAGGCTGCAAACGACCTTTCCGCGGCTCCCCGTCTGCGTGAGCAGATCGAAGTGGAACGCAAAAAACGCACCGACGCGAAAGCGGAAGCGGAAGCGCAGTTAAAACAGGCGCAGGAACTGCAGTTAGGCGCAGAAGTCGGCCACGGCCAGCTGGAACGCACTGTGGAAGTGAAGATCGGCGACGACCTGCATGCACTGATGGGTGCGGAAATTTTAACTGAAGACGGAAAGATCATCGCTTTCCGTATGTGAGAATGTGATGGAAAAAGTTGTATTAGGACAGATAGTCGCTCCGCACGGTGTGCGGGGCGATTTACGTATTATGCCGCTGACTTCCAATGTGCAGCTGTTCAGCGCAATGGATTACCTGCTGCTGCCGGACGGACGGAAGCTTCATATTGCAAGCGCCCGCCCGCATAAGAATATTATCCTTGTGACGGCGGAAGAGGTTACTTCCATTGAAATGGCGGAAGCGCTGCGCGGGCAGAAGGTGGCGGTTTACCGGGAAGATATGCCGGAGCTTCCGGAAGGGCGCTATTATGTGGGCGACCTGATCGGCCTTCCTGTGCTGGACGAGGCGGGAAACCGGATCGGCACGTTTAAGGATGTGCTTCCTACCGGCAGCAAGGATGTGTATGTGATTGCCCCGCCAGAGGGAAAGGATATCCTGGTGGCGGCGATTCCCGAAAATATCCTGGATATCGACCTGCCCGGCAAACGGATCGTCGTCCGCCTGCCCCAGTGGGATGATGAAGAGATACGGTAATTCGCAGGGCCTGCTGCGTCCGGGTGAGGGCAGCCCTTTCGCATGAGGAAACGTAAAATGAAGTTTATTTTTGTTACCCTGTTCCCGGAACAGATTAAAGCGGCTGCAGACCACAGCATATTACGGCGCGGCGTGGAAGCAGGGGCGATTCAGATTGAATGTATCAACCCCCGTGATTTTTCGCTGGACCGGCATCATTCCGTAGATGACGCGCCCTTTGGCGGCGGCGTGGGCATGGTGCTGAAGCCGGAACCGATGGTGGAGGCAATCCGGGCAGCCAGGGCAAAGGCGCCCGGCGCGCCTGTCATTGCCATGAGTCCGGGGGGGACGACCTTTAAGCAGGCGCTGGCGGAGACCTGGGCCCGGGAAGAGACCGGCCTGATTTTTGTCTGCGGCCATTATGAAGGCTTCGATGAACGCATCTATCACTGGGTGGACATGAAAATCAGCATCGGTGATTTTGTCCTGACCGGTGGAGAACTGCCCGCCCTGATGATCATGGACGCAGTAAGCCGCTTTGTGCCGGGAGTGCTGGGCAAGCTGGCCAGCGCGGAGGAGGATTCCTTTTCCAGCGGTCTTTTGGAATATCCCCAGTATACCCGTCCCGTTGTGTTTGAGGGGATGGAGGTTCCGGAAGTGCTGCGGAACGGCAACCACCAGATGATTGCCCGGTGGCGCCGTAAGCAGGCGCTGAAGGCGACGTATCTGCTGCGGCCCGACATGCTGCCGGCGGAGCCGGACAAACTGGATGCGAAGCTGTTAAAAGAAATACAGGAAGAGTTGGAAAAGGATAGATTTTAGTTTATGTGTTATAAAAAACACAGCGTATCATTCCGGAAGGATTTGCTTCTTCGAGCTGCATGGCGCGGGGGAGGAATGGAACGTGTGTTTTTTCAGTAAAATTGTAAAAAACTGCTTGCAACTCTGCATGGTATGTGGTACAATATCACACGTGCAAAACGGACGGTCCGCTGTGCAGCATACGTAAGTCGCATGAACGTCTATGAATTTAGGAGGAAAAAATGAATATCATTGAAGCACTGGATAAAGAACAGTTACGTTCTGATATCCCCGAATTCCGTGCCGGCGACACCGTTAAAGTGTATGTAAAGGTTGTTGAAGGTACCCGTGAACGTGTTCAGATGTTTGAAGGCGTTGTTATTTCCCGGAGCGGTTCCGGTGTACGCGAAATGTTCACCGTTCGCCGTATTTCCTACGGTATCGGCGTAGAAAGAACTTTCCCGGTACACAGCCCGCGTCTGGAAAAAATCGTAGTAGCTCGTAAAGGTATCGTTCGCAGAGCAAAACTGTATTATCTGCGTAACCTCACCGGCAAAGCTGCTCGTATCCGTGAACGCCGCTAATCTGGTTGGTGCACAAGGAGGGCTGCAAAGGCAGTCCTCTTTTTTGTTGTTATGCAGTGTGCCCGGGAAGCAGACCATCAGGAGGAAGCTGACCGGCTGCGCACGAGCGTAAGAAGGAGTAAACTGCATGAGCAATAAATCTGACGGTTCATTTCAGGATTCGCTGAACGACTGGCTGGTCTCCATTATTGTTGCGGTAGCGCTGGCCTTTTGTATCCGTACCTTTATCTTCGAGCCGTATAAGGTGGAAGGCACTTCCATGTATCCCACGCTGTTCAATCATGAACGGCTGATCGTCAACAAATTCGGTTATTTTGTCGGCGACCCGAAACGGAACGAGATCGTCGTGTTCCGCTATCCGAAGGATGAAAGCCGCGACTTTATCAAACGCGTCATCGCGGTTGGCGGGGACACGGTGGAAATGCGTGACGGCGCGGTGCTGGTCAACGGCAAGAAGATTGAGGAGCCGTATACCTGGAAGGAAGACCCCAAAGGACTGAACCATTCCAATTACCGCAAGAGCCTGGTGCCCAAAGACCATATCTTTGTGCTGGGGGATAACCGCAATAATTCGGAAGACAGCCGTTTTGCGGACGTGGATTTTGTGCCGCTGCGCCTTGTAAAAGGCAAGGCTGCCGTTGTGTTCTGGCCTTTTGAACGGTTCCGTACGTTACCGTGAGGCTGTCATGGAAGTAAAGGATTTTAAGATTCAGTGGTTCCCGGGGCACATGACGAAGGCCCGCCGCATGATGGAGGAGCATCTGCGTCTGGTGGATGTGGTGGTAGAGCTGCTGGACGCGCGGATCCCGGGTTCCAGCATCAATCCCATGCTGCGCCAGATGGCAGGCAGCAAGCCCCGTGTCATAGCGCTGAACAAGGCGGATATGGCGGACCCTGTCAAAACCGAGGCCTGGCTGTACCGGCTGAAGCGGGAAGGGATACCTGTCTGCTCCGTTGACTGCCATACCGGAAAAGGCGTGAAGCAGATGCTGAATCTGGTGAAAGAGGCAGCGAAGCCCATCACCGATAAGTGGCTGAAGAAAGGCGTAAAAAACCACGACATCCGGCTTATGATCGTCGGTGTGCCCAATGTGGGGAAATCGACGCTGATCAACCGGCTGGTGGGGCGCGTGAAGGCCATCGCGTCAGACCGTCCCGGTGTGACTAAGCAGAAACAGTGGGTCACCATTGCCAAAGGACTGGAACTGCTGGATACGCCCGGTGTGCTCTGGCCGAAATTTGAAAACCCGGAAATCGGACTGCATCTGGCGCTGACCGGCGCTGTCAAGGACGATGTGTATGATCGTCGGGATGCGCTTCATCTGCTGCTTCAGGAGCTGCAGGTAAAATATCCGCAGCAGCTGGCTATGTTTTACAATATCACACTGAGCCCGGAGGATACGGCGGAGACCATCATGGAAAAGATCGGGACCGCGAGGGGCTGTGTGAAAGCCGGCGGTGTCATCGACCTGAACAAGGTGGAACAGATGGTTCTTTACGAATTCAAAACTGCAAAGATAGGTCGGTTCACATTGGATGAACCGTAAATAGTGAATCCGTACGAATGTGAATCATAACGGACAAAACGATAAAACTGCCGGCTGTGCGCCGGCTTTTTTATTGTGCGCGTACAGTAAACCGCAGAGCGCAGCGCGATGCGTTGTGCATGAACCATTGTTATGCGCAAACCGCATATTTGCAAAACCGGTACTGTTAGCGGTACAATATAAACAAATATAATATTAAACAATGCTGATTCGATGAGTGATGAACCGGGGAGGAAATGAACATGAAGTTGCAGGAGATTAAAAGCATTCTGGCAGGCAAACCTACGGCTGAGGAGTTACAGGAAATCCGGCAGGACGGACGGGCCGGTGTGCAGAAACTGATAGCTGCATATGATAAGCGGCTGGAAAAAGAGAAAGCGGAACGGCTGCGCTTTGAAAATATGCTGCGTTTTGAAAAAGAGTATCTGGCGCTGCCGGGGATTGCCCGCATTATCGGCGTGGATGAAGCAGGCCGGGGACCGCTGGCAGGGCCGCTGGTCATTGCCGGGGTTATTTTGCCTGAGGATGTATTCATAGCCGGCCTGAACGACAGCAAAAAGCTGAGCGAAGCCAAACGGGAGGCGCTGTATCCGGAAATCCTGGAAAAAGCGGTGGCGGTACTGGTCAACGTAGTCAGCATTTCCAATATTGATACGCAGAATATCTACCATGCGACCCAGGAAGGAATGGAACAGATTCTGCGGCAGATTGCAGTCCGTCCGCAGGTTGCGCTGGTTGACGCCATGCATCCGCAGGTGGAGGGCATTGAAACCGTTCCCATCATCCACGGTGACGCGTTAAGCGCTTCCATTGCCGCCGCCTCGGTTGTGGCGAAGGTCACCCGTGACCGCCTGATGCAGCAGCTGGCGCAGGTCTATCCCCAGTACGGGCTGGCGCAGAACAAAGGCTACGGCAGCCAGCTGCACATGGACGCGATCCGCCAGTTTGGGGCGACGAAGATCCACCGCCGCAGTTATGAACCGATTCGCAGCATGAATCTGCCGCCGGTGGAAGAACGGGACAATTATCTGTTTGTGCCGGAAAACGGCAAGGAAGACGTGGGGTTGGCAGCGCTGATCAGGGATCTGGAAGCTTGAGCAGGCTGGCATTTTGGCCGAAACGGTTTTTGATTCAGTTAAATATGCCGGAATTATGGCGGGTCTTAGGGAAGCAAAAGGGGTTAAGATGGAGGAATAGTTATGGACA
>JAFTZZ010000139.1 GCA_017460905.1 Acidaminococcaceae bacterium
AAAATAGTTACCTGTTCCCCTTTTTTCATCAGCGATATTTCTGCCATATCCCATCAGACCCTGATTGCATATTTGTGCATAAAAGTACAGTTTTGTAACCACCTGTTTTAGTTTTTCAGAATGTTGTTCAGGAATCAGTAAAATATCAGCTATTTATAATATTTCAACATATCTGCAATATTTATTTTATCGCCCAACTTACTATCCGTCAAGTGCCAAATGTTTATAAATGTGTACTTTTATGCACAAATATGCAATCAGGGTCTGATGGGATATGGCAGAAATATCGCTGATGAAAAAAGGGGAAAAGGTAACTATTTTCTGCAGAGAACGGGTACGCAAATTTACAGAATACAGGAAAGGACGGAATAACACATGGCCAGAGCTAAAAAAGATGGAAAGCGCATTAATTTTTATATGAAGACAAGTATTTCCGATCTGTTGGATCTGTACTGCGATGAAGTGGGACAGACTAAAACCGAGGCGACGGAACGTATACTTAAACGGTACCTGGAGAACTATTTTGCTTATAAAAGTAACGGGGCTGTTGCCAAAAAAGCATTTGATGTAGTCAGTTCAGACTGACCTTAATAAGAAAGTATTTGCCGATTAAACCCGTTAGCCTATGCGGGTTTCACGGAACAGCTTAACGAACCGGAATATAAATACCGGTTTAATAAAAAATTTTTGTTCTTTGAAAGGAGAAAAAATTAACATGAATAAGATTTATCGAATTATCTGGAGCAAAACGAAAAACTGCTATGTAGTCGTTTCCGAGATTGCGAAACGGAACGGGAAATTCAGTTCAGCTTTAAATAAGAAAATCATTGCAGCATTCCTTGCTGCGGGAACTGTAATGTCGGTGACCGGGAGTGCATGGGCGGGATCGCCGCAATTGGCGCCGGATCAGTCGTTGGTCACGAATGACAGCGGGCTTGAGGTGTATTTCCAGAGGGGATCTATCCATGAGGATAAGAATCCAAGTACTAATGGAGGGGTAGGCATAGGCGTTGATTTTCAAGCCAAGGCTGCTAATGGAGCAAATATTGTGGTAGCGGGTCTCGCGAATATGGGTACCTATACCGAGGGCGGAAAAATCCTGCTGTACCAGGTTGAAAGCGGAACCACAGGTCTCGGGCAAGTCTATTACGGGGAAGTTGAAACCATTGAAGGAACTTATCAATTTACAGTTGCTGAAAAGAACGGCATCCTATACACTAACAAAGCAAAAGCCCGCGCAGCCGGCGTAGATGTAGATTCGCTGGCTAATCAGGGCTATAACATTGGAGTTACTAAACCAAGCGGAGGAACCATTTCTGCACAGATAACAACTGCGGCAAAACCATCCTCTACGGATTTAAATATAAGAACCCAAAAGACAGATACAGGATATTACCAGACGCAGTCTGTTTCGTACACTGTCAGCGGTATGGCAAATGCTACGGCGGAGAAGACAACGACTGTAGAATCTGTCGTCCAAACCGGCGATGTTGTAACCGCATCTGTCAATGCAAACAATGCCAAACTTTCAAATGACGATTCACTTATCATCACGGTTAACGGTGAAGATGTAGCAGAATATACCGGCGTTCATTACTTTAGTATAAATGATGACGGAACCCACGGAGACAACTACAATAATGACGGTGCGACTGCTGCCGGAGGCATAGCAATCGGCAATGGCTCCACGGTATCCGGCGAAAACAGTATTGCCGTCGGTACCGGCCATACCATAAGCGGCAAGAATTCAGGTGCGTTTGGTGACCCGACAACGATTAGCAGCGACAACAGCTATTCCGTTGGTAACAATAATGAGATTGGCAAAGGCTTTGATAATGTATTCGCTCTCGGCAACAGCATCACAACCGTGGAAAGCAACTCCGTTTTCCTTGGCGACAGCGCGGCTTATGTTGCAAAAGGCGGCAGCACTGGCGGTTTAGAAGAAGTATCAGATGCAACCATCAATAGTCTCACCTTTGACGGTTTTGCAGGCGCGACTCCGGTGGGTGTTGTGTCAGTGGGAGACGTTGGCAAAGAACGACGTATCCAGAATGTAGCGGCAGGCCTGATTTCTGCAACCTCTACCGATGCCATCAACGGCAGCCAATTGTATTCGGCCATCGATGCCATGCAGTTTGACATTGTGGCAGGAGACAACGTTGAGGTAATTAAAAATACGGATGATAACGGGCATACCGTTTATACCATCCATTCTTTGAATGCCATTGTTGAAGCTGGACCGAGCGGAAACGTTACGGTTGAGGCCACACCCGGCGAAGGCGGTGAAAGCAATGGCAAGACGACAGACGCAACCAGCGGAGGAACGGGTGCTGCAGCGGCCCCGACGGCTTCTGATGATCCGATTACGCCGTCCGGCACCAATAACCATACCACAACGTATACAGTGGACGCAAAGGATACATACGTAGTCAAGGGAGAAGTAACCCAGGCTGCCACGGATAATAGCGATAAGGTCATAACAACATTTACAAATAATTACGGGGACACG
>JAFTZZ010000140.1 GCA_017460905.1 Acidaminococcaceae bacterium
ATACGATGTATTGGGCGACGTAGTCTGCGGCGGCTTTGCCATGCCCATCCGGGAAGGGTACGCGGAAGAAATCTACATTATTTCTTCCGGGGAACTGATGAGCCTGTACGCCGCCAACAATATCGCCAAAGGCATCCGCCGCTTTGCCGCCCGGGGTTCCGTGAGGCTGGCGGGCATCATCGCCAACAGCCGCAACACGCCGGGCGAAAAAGAGCTGCTGGAAGAATTCGCAGGCAGGCTGAACACCCGCCTCATCGCTTTCGTGCCGCGGGATAAGATCGTCAATCTGGCAGAGAACCAGCGGCAGACCGTGTTACAGTATGCGCCCGAGTCTAATCAGGCAAAGGTGTACAGCCAGCTGGCGGAAGCCATCTGGAATAATACTGAACTGACGGTCCCGACCACTATGGAATTTGAAGAACTGGAACAATTAGTTGAAAATTATGGAACCGAAGGATAAAGAAACAAACCTATATATATTCAGTATTACGGAAAACGAAAAATGGAACAAGGAACAAAAGCAAAAAACAAATTAGCGACAAAGTGGCTTTTTACCAAAAACCGTTCCTGCAGCTGTACCATGCCCGGCGTCTGGCGCGCCGTCGGCTTCTGTACGGGCTGCGCGGTGATCTTCCACAGCCCGGCCGGCTGCGCCCATGTTGCTACATTGATGGATCTGGGCGCGCAGTACCGCATCATCGGCGACCACCGGAACGAAAATATGGATACCGTTCCCCTAATCGCCTCCGACCTGCAGGAAAAGGACAGCATCTTCGGCGGCGCAGAACGGCTGCGGGGCTGTATCGCTTATGTGATGGAAACGTGGCGCCCCCAGTGCCTGGTCATCGCCACCTCCTGCGTGGCCGGTGTCATCGGCGACGATGTGCAGCAGGAAGCGGACGACGCGGAAGCGACGTATCAGATTCCCATCCTCTGTGTTCCCTACGGCGGGTTTCTGGGCGGCGAATATTCGGACGGCTATTTTCAGGCAACCAGGCTAATCATGCAGCGCTTCATCAAACCGCAGCCCAGAATTCCCGGAAGCGTTTTGCTGCTGGGCGACCAGATGGGTCCCTGCGGCCAGTACGCCCGGGAAGTAAAGCGGCTTCTCGCCCATTTCGGACTGGAAGTGAAGTGGCAGTTTCCCGGTTACGTTCCCTTTGCCCAGTGGAAAGACCTGTCCGCCGCATCGCTGCTGATTCCCCTGAACTATGCCGGGCAGACCCAGGGCGGGCTGGAAAAAACAGCCGCCGAATGGTCCGCGGCATTTGGCACCCCGGCGATCCGGGACGTGTATCCGGTAGGCTGGCAGAACACCTGCGCATGGCTGCGGAAAATCGCCCGGTTCCTGAATAACGAAGCGCTGGGTGAAGAGGTCATTGCAAGGGAAGAAACGCGGCTGTCCAATTTTACGGCAACGATTCTTTCCGTAACAAAAAACAAGAAGGCTGTGCTGGGCATTGGCCGCGGCCCCCGCTGGTACAACCCGGCCGAGACGCTGAACACTATGCGCCGCATGCAGATGGACATCACGGCGATCGTCATATATGACAACAAACTGACAGCAGAAGAAAAGGAATCCGTTGTCACTGCCGTTGAAGACTGGAAAACCTCTTCCGGGTTGCCGGATATCCCTGTCATCACCGACGGCGATTATCAGCAATACCTGACAGACGCGGACGTATTGCTTACCACAGACGAAATTATGAACAACCCGGTCAAGCAGTTCTTTATCCCCATGGTCCCGTTAGCGGGGACAGACGGGGAAATCCTGATGATGCGCACCATTTACCGGTTGCTGTGCCGTTACGGAAACAAAGGAGGAATCGCCTATGCCTGAACCAAACTGGAAGACCGCCTGCCATCACATGTCGGTGTGCGCCCTTACCGGCGCGTCCGCATTCTTTTCCTCCATTCCCGGCAGCTTCATTTTAATTAATGGCCCGCTTTGGTGCTACTTCTACGCCATGAAGTACGTAGAAGATTACGACGCCTCTGCCCTGCGTCGGTTCCACTGCACCCAGCCGGAAGGCAACGCACTGGTCTACGGAACGGAAAAGGACCTGCTGGCCGGACTTGATTTTGTGAAAACGAACTTTACGCCGGAACGCGTCTTTGTCATCAACAACTGCAGTGTCAGCCTGGTTGGCGACGACATTGCCGGCATCGCGTCGAAAGCAGGCCTGCCCTGGCCTGTGTATGCAGCCGACAGCGGCGGCATCGCCGGCGATTTCCCGGAAGGTTACGAAATCGCGCTGATGCGCGTAATTGACGAAATTGAAAAAAACGCGGTGACAGATTCCATCAAGGCAGATGCACCTGACCGCAAACCCTCCGTCAACCTGCTGGGGCTTACCCCCACCTATTTCCGCGGCGAAGAGGACATCGCCGAACTGCGCCGCCTGCTGGAAAAGGCCGGCTATCGGATCAACGCGATCCCCGGCGGCGGCTCAACCTGGGAAGAAATCATGCGCCTGCCGGAAGCGGATCTGAATATCGTCCTGCGTGACGAGCTGGCGTTAAAAGCAGCCAGACGTCTGAAACAGGAATTCGGCATGCCCTTTCTTTCTGCCGGAATACCCTACGGTGTAAAAGGCACCTTACAGTGGCTGGAAAAGATCCATGCAGTGTTTCCCGCAGAAAATATGGAAGCTGTGAAACAGGAAGCGGAAACGGTCAGCGCCCGCCTTCAGTTCCGCAGCAGCAACATGCAGTCACTGTGGGGCCCGTTGTGGTTCGACAGCATCCTCGTTGCGGCGCCTCCCTCCGAAGCTGCCGGTATCGCGGAAGCCGTCCGGGGCGAGTGGGCGGACACCGGCAACCTGGTCATTCACTTTACCCAGGACACACCCCTGCGCCCTGCTGCCGCAAATAAAATCTGCATCGCCGGCAAAGACGATGCAGCCATGAAAGAAACCTTTGAAAACTGGAGCGGCGGGTTGGTGCTGGGTTCATCGCTGGAGACCAGCCGTCTGGTACGGTTGAAGAAGCCCTTCATCAATTGCAACATTGTGCTGCCGTCGTACCACGAAATCATCGCCACCGATTCCCCCCTGTGCGGTATCCGCGGCGCTGCCAATTTGTTTGAAAAAATCTGGAACGCAAAGCTGCAGGACTGCATGGACGCAGTAACAGAAAAGTAAGATGTATCTTTTCTGGCAGCCATGCTGCCTTACTCAACAGTGACCGATTTTGCCAGGTTCTTCGGCTTGTCAATGTCACAGCCGTTCTCTCTGGCAACATAATAGGCCAGCAACTGCAGCGGTACGATCTCAACGATGGCAGAAAAAAGGGAATCGACATCGGGTATAAACAGAAAATCATCGGCAACGGATAAAATCTTCTGGTTGTTTCGGAAGGTCAGTGCCAGTACCTCTGCGCCGCGCGACTTCACTTCCACGATATTGCTCAGTGTTTTTTCCATGATGGAAGGATTGCAGCACAGCGCCACTACAGGCTGATGTTCTTCAATCAGGGCAATCGTGCCGTGTTTTAACTCTCCTGCCGCATACGCTTCGGCATGCAGGTAGGAGATTTCTTTCAGCTTCAGCGCCCCTTCCAACGCCACCGCATAATCAGTGTTTCTCCCGATAAAGAAGATGGATTTGCTGGCATGGTATTTTTTTGCCAACGCAGGAATGGAAGAGTTCAGGTCAAACGCCTGCTGGATCCGGCGGGGCAGATCCTGCAGCGCGCGAATCAGCTGCTTTTCCTTCCCTTCAATTTTGCCCAGCCGTTCCGCAATGTATACTGCAAGCATATACAGAACGGCCACCTGCGTCGTATAGCCTTTCGTGGTGGCAACAGCAATTTCCGGCCCGGCCCAGGTATAAATGGTATAATCTGCCAGTTTGGCGACAGAACTGCCTACCACATTGACGATCGCCAGGGTTTTGGCCCCCCTCGCCTTGCACTCCTTCAGCGCGGCAATCGTATCCGCCGTTTCCCCGGATTGCGATATTACGATCAGCAGCGTATGTTCGTCAATAATAGGATCACTGTAACGGATCTCGCTGGCCAGTTCCACTTCTACCGGGATACGGCACAGCTTTTCGATTGCATATTTTCCGGAACAGCCTGCATAATAAGCCGAACCGCAGGCAGTTATGATAATTTTCCGGATTCCCTGCAGTTCTTCTGCGGAAAGCCCCAGCTCTTCAAATGCCACCCTGCCATTCCGGATGCGCGGCGCAATCGTAGCCTTTACCGCCCCGGGCTGCTCCATGATCTCCTTGAGCATAAAATGCTCATAGCCGCCCTTCTCCGCTGCCTGTACATCCCACAGGATACGTGTCGGCCGACGGTCAACCGCCTGCCCGGAGCAATCAAAAATCTTTATGCTTTCGCTGGATAATTCTGCGAATTCTCCATCTTCCAGATAAATTACATTCCGCGTATGATTGACAAGGGCCGTCACATCGGACGCAAAATAGTTCTCACCGATCCCGATTCCCAGGATCAGCGGGCTTGCTTCCCTGACCGCATAAATCTTGCCCGGCTCTTCGGAACAGATGACGCCCAGCGCGTAAGAACCGCGCAGACGGTTTGTCGTCCTGATCAGCGCTTCCCTTACGTTGCCGCGGTAGAACATCTCAATAAGATGGACAATCACTTCCGTATCCGTCTCGCTTTCAAAATGATACCCGTCATGTATCAGTTCCTCCCGCAGGGACAGGTAGTTTTCAATGATGCCGTTGTGTACCACTGCAAACTTTCCGTCGTTGCTTAAATGGGGATGGGCGTTTTCTTCTGTAGGCGCCCCATGGGTGGCCCAGCGGGTATGGCCGATGCCGGTCATGCCGGTTACGCCCAGCCCGTCCTGCGTCTTCTCACAGAGATTCGCAATCCGCCCTGTCACCTTATGAACTGCGATTTTTCTTTCATCCATAACGGCAATACCTGCCGAATCATATCCCCGATATTCCAGCTTTTTCAGTCCCTCCAGCAGGATCGGCGCGGCGCTTTGCGCTCCGGTAAAGCCAACAATTCCACACATACTGACAGCCTCCTGTAATTTTTATTTTCGTTTCATTTTCTGACTTTCGGTTTTCTGGCTTTCGTAACAGACAAAATAAAAAAGCAACAAAGATGACGGCGCCATATGCCCGCAACACCTTTGTTGCTTATAAAGTTATTCTAATACTGTTATGCAGTTTTGTAAAGCTGTTTTTACGAAGATACCGGCCAGTCAGCTGAAAATGAGGGACGTGCAAAAAAGGAATTTGACATTTCTGTTTCTGCATGTTACAGTAAGGCTGTAAATGTCAAAGCAGACAAGGACGCAATGTTTTTGTCTGTTTTTTTATATATTGATTTATTAATTTTTAAGAACAGGTATTTAAATTATGACAAACCAACTGACACAGGAGCAATGGAACATCCTGGACGGCATGCGAAGCAATTTAGGGCTGGCTGCCGATATGGCACAGGCGAAGATATCGCTGTTCCTGCCGCTGAATCGCAGCCATAATTACTTTTCATTTACTGCCGGGAAACAGGCAAACCGTTCCGGGGACATTTGCTTTTTAAGCGTGTTTGACCAGGCAGAGCCGCTCACCCGCGCAGAAAACACCGAACCGGAAGAAATCACCCGGGCTGCAGATGAACCGTTGATTACCCAGGCACTGATAGAAAATATTGTAATGGAAGGATTCCACGAGGTTTCAACAGGACAGTATGCCCGCATGAAGGTGTATCCCATATGCGATACTCAAAACCGCTGTTTTGCAGCTGCCGCTTTCGAAGATCGCGAAGCCGACGTGGTGTTCTGGGACACTACGATGGATTTTCTGCGGGACAGCAAAAAGGATAACGCAGCCAACAGCTGCTACCGCCGCCTGTCCAGTATTGACGGCCTGGTGCTGGTAGATGCCGGCGACGGACGGATCCTGGCAGCCAACAATGCAGCCCGGCATATCTACCGCGTGCTGGGTATCGGCTCCCTGGTGGGGCGCTGTGCCAACAGCGAGGAAATATGCTGGAACGGGATTGGAAACGTCCTGCGGTCCGGCATTGCGGAAGAACAGGAGATACAGCAAAAAGGCCTGTTCCTCGACTTTCGCTTCATCCCGCTGCATATCGGGGAAAAAACCGAACGGATCATCGTGGTCATCGAAGACATCACCCAGTTAAAGCACAAAGACGAAGAACTGCGGGTAAAGGCTGCTGTAATCCGGGAAATCCATCACCGTGTGAAAAACAACCTGCAGACCATCGCCAGCCTGCTGCGTCTGGAGCAGCGCCGGGCAGCATCGGAAGAGGCACGTGTGGTATTACGCGATTCCATCAACCGTATCAGCAGTATTGCGCTGGTGCACGAATACCTTTCCGGTCAGGGAACGGAGACCGTCGATATAAACGAGCTGGGCAACGGTATATTCCGTACCGTTATGAGCAGCATGAAAACGCCGGATTTGGCACTGGATATGAAATTTATCGCCGATAACCTGCGTCTTCCGTCCCAGCAGGCCGCAAGCCTGGCACTGGTATTTAACGAACTGCTGCAAAACGCCCTGGAGCATGGCTTTGAAAACCGAAAATCCGGCCATCTTACGGCAACTATCCGCAAACTGCACGTGGAAAACGAAGCCTCTAAAGCTTCCGCTGCCAGACTTATGAAAGCCGCGGCTCATACAGCCGCCGGCAAAACGGGCCGCGACATACTGCTGTTGCAGGTAGAAGACGACGGCATCGGCCTGTCGCCCGGATTTAACCTGCAAAAAAGCAAGAGCCTGGGATTGAAAATCGTGCAGACCGTCGTACAGTCTGATTTAAAAGGGACCTTCACCCTCCAGTCGCGTGCGGACGGAAACGGAACGATTGCAAAAGTTATCATTCCTGTTTAAGAGGGCAACTTTTCGGAATACGGATAATCATCAGAACTAAAAGTATACTCTCACAGAACCGCATCTGTGCAAAGCGAAAGCAACTATAAGTAACGGAGGGATATGTGTGAAACCGTTAAAGATACTGATTGCAGACGATGAGGCGCTGCTCCGTCTTGACCTGAGGGAAATGCTGGAAGAAGCCGGCCATCTTGTAGCCGGCGAAGCAGAAAACGGAAAAACCGCAGTAGAACTCACAAAGCAGGAACGGCCTGATCTGGTAATAATGGATGTGAAAATGCCGGAAATGGATGGGCTGGAAGCAGCCCGGCTCATCAGCGAAGCGAAACTGGCCCCTGTCCTTCTGCTGACAGCCTACAGCCAGCGGGACATTGTGCAGCAGGCGACAGATTCCGGCGTATTCGCATATCTGGTCAAGCCAATCCGGGAAGAAGAACTGTTCCCCGCTATAGAGATTGCAATTAACCGGTTTGAAGCGTTCAGGCGCTTAAACGCGGCACTGGACAAAGCAAAAGACGATTTGGAGACCCGCAAGATACTGGACAGGGCCAAAGGCATCCTGATGGATCAGTACAAATTTACGGAAAAAGACGCTTTCCAGGCCATGCAAAAATTAAGCATGGACCGCAGGCTTTCCCTGAAAGCGGTCGCGAAAGCCGTGATTGCCAGCGCTGAGATACAGAATCAGGAAGCGGGCAAAAGAAAAAAATAGAAAAACAGCAACGTCTTTTTACAGAAATTCTTCATTTAGTTTCTTCAGGCTGCTATACATCATTTCAAACAGACCGGCCGAAGCTTCGCCCGCCTCCGCCTTGTCCAGCCGTTTTTCCTGAATGTCCAACAGGTCTTTCTGGATTTCCAGGATCTCCAGCATCTCATTGACCGTTGCCTGGGGCAGCCCACTGCCTGCAATATAGGCATGGATACCGGGAATTTTATTCCGGTAATAATTAATTTCATCAAGCTTTACTGCCCGTTCCTTTTCGGACCGAACCTGATCGCTGTTATTACAGCTGATACAGAAAATAACTTCGCCCAGACGGTTCAGCTCAATCATGTAGGGACTGGTCACCTTCATTTTGTTTTCGACCTGTTCCCAGCCGCCGACGAAATCCCGGTGCACAAAACGGGGAGAGGCTTCCCGGATGATCGCATTCGTGGTCACGTTGACCTGCAGCCATTCGCCTAATTCCGCCACGACCTGCACCGGTTCGCCGAATTTATACTCGCCTATTACATTTTCCTCCGACGCGCCGGCAGAGCTGCGCATACGCACGTTCCGTCCGATGATGAACTGATCGGCAGTATCGGCAAATTCCTGCGCCGCATTGTGAATATCCCCCGCTTCATTGAGCCCCTGGCCTTCATCCGCCATGACCGGCTGCGTTCCCAGCATGAGCAGGCAGGTCAGCATAACAAAAACACCTGCCAGGAAATGTCTGATCTGTTTCATCATGAGCACCTCGCATTCTTAGTTATTATAATTACGGAAACAGCAGCTCTGCCACATGCACCGCTGCTTTGCCTTCCGGCAGTCCCTGCTGCAGCCCGGCAATACAGGAATTACAGTAACAGGCAACCCGCTCCGTTGTAAAACGGCGGCAGTACTCCTTCAGCCAGGCGTCAGTCTCTTCCGGAGTTTTCGGCGTCATATCCTTCTTAATTTCCGCAAAACGCCGGGGCGCCAGCGTGAAATTGTCAGGCCGCATCGCCCCAAGCAGAAAGCTTCCGTCAAAATTGATCTCTTCCTCTGTTCCCGGAAGTTCTACAATTTTAATATTCATCTTACGCAGCAGACTGCGAATCGCCGCTTTTTCTGCTGCTTTTTCTTTGGCGCGGTAGCAGTCCTGCAGGGTGATGCGCTCGCCCTTATAATCCGGCAACGGGAACTCCGCAAGGCTGTCAATGAATTCATACAGGCTGATTACCTTTGCGGCCGGCCGGTTTTCGCCGATAATAATGCTGCAGGTTTCACAAACGGTTATCGCCGTATCGTTCCACCCCGACAGCGCTTTGTGGCCGGGACGGCAGCAGCCTACGACACGCACCCCCGCAGTCGCCATAAAATTCTTAATCTTTTCAGAGGTCTCCGGCTTCATCTGGGTAAATTTACAGCTTGGAAAATAGTACTGCATGCCCGCACCCGCCTTTCTGTAACTGTTTTTTACGTTTTGCAGACAACTTCTCCCAACGCGCGAAAGAGTCGTAACTTTCAGAGAATCGCCCTTTCTACACTATTATTGTATCAGATATTCCCCCATTTAGCTACGACCTGGTCCACCATTTTGCCGCAGCTGCCGGTATAGTTCATGGGCTCCAGCACTTCCTCAAGCACTTCCGCAGGAATCCGGGACGTCACCCGCTGGTCCTGCTTCAGGATTTCCCCTAACAGGCAGTCCTCTTCAAAGGCTTTCATGGACGCTTCGTAAATCACATCGTGTGCCGTCTGCCGGCCGATGTATTTGCCCAGCGTCAGCATGACGCGTTCCGACACGATAAGACCTTTGGTCATGTACAGGTTGCGCTGGATATGATCCTTACGCACAATCATGCCTTCCAAAATCTGTATCAGCATCGCCATGGCGCCGTCCAGCATGATGCAGATCTGGGGAATATAGCTCCACTCCGTCTGCCAGAAGGACATGTCCCGTTCGTGTTCCTGGATCATGGCGCCAAAGGCAAGGGCGGCGTTGGCCTGCACCAGACGGCAGGTAGCCAGGATATTTTCACAGACCATGGGATTGCGTTTGTGGGGCATGGTGCTGGAACCAATCTTGCCCATGGTGAAGCCTTCTTCCAACTCGCAGATCTCCGTCCGTTCCAGATTGATGAACTCGTTGGCGATTTTCCCCACCGTGCCCGCGATCATGGAAACGATGGAAGCAAATTCCGCAAATCCGTCCCGCTGTACGTGCCAGGTGATGGTCGGCGTGTTGAGCCCCAGATTTTTGCAGTAACGGTCCTGCACCTCCAGCCCTTTTTCATACAGGGACGCCAGCGAACCCGCCGCGCCGGACAGCTCGCCCACCAGGTAACGTTCTTTACCCTGGGCCAGCCGTTCCAGATGCCTGCCAAACTCATTGGCCCAAACAGCGATTTTATAACCCAGTGTAATGGGCACCGCGTGCTGCCCGTGGGTCCTTCCGGCTGCTACCACGTCGCGGTTTTCCACTGCGTGCTTCAGCGACAGGCGCAGCAGCGTCTTCACATGTTCTTCAATAATCGTCTGGGCATCTTTGATTTGCAGTACCACCGCCGTATCCATGATGTCCTGGGTGGTCGCGCCCCAGTGGATCCATTCGCCGGCTTCTTTCCCGCAGATACGTTCAAACTCGCGGATCTGCGGCATCAGCGGATGGGATGTCTTGAAGAAGCCCTCCCGGATCGCATCCATATCCATATTTTCGGCGTTGGCGCACTGTTTAATCTGCTCCGCCGCTTCCTTCGGCACGATACCCAGTTCCGCTTCCGCAGCGGACAGCGCCACCCACGCGTTCATCCAGTTCTGGATCAGCTGCCGGTCGGAAAACACCCTGCGCATCTCCTCCGTACCATATTGGTCGCGGAACAATTCAGAATCAATCACAAATGATGCCATGCTAATTACGCCTCGCTTTCATCCTTTTAATAATCACTTATCAGTTTTTCTGCACGTTTACGGTTCTATTACCTACCTACAAATATTCCAAAACTTTGCACTCATTTTTATCTTCATTTAAATCATATAAAAAGATTTGCGTTTTGTAAAATGGTTTTTGTGTGAAAAAAGGTCTTAGAATAGCAATAACAGACAGCTTTATGTTTCTAACGCACAGCTATTCCTCTAAATTTACAGTTTACATTGCAAATAAACGTAAGTTTTTATCAATTTTACAGACATTTTCAAAAAATGCGCTGTAACGCACTTTGATTGCGTAATGCATAATTGTACCTGCATTGATAATTTAAAAGCCCACACAGGCGATTTATAGAAGCCCGCTATCGCCTGAAAATGTTGTCTTCATAGTCTCTATTGCCTCGAACCCCTAATCGCCCTTACAGGGGATTTTTCTCCATGTGATGTAAAATGAAGGTAATTTCAGGTTTATTTACGTTAAATATTGTTTCATTATTGCATGTTTCTTTACGCATATATGCATAAGCGTTTACACCCAAAACACTGCCAAATTTTGGCATAAACCGGATCGAAAAGCTCAAAAAGAAAGCAGTCTATCTATTGTGGATAAACTGCGTATTATATCTATATATAGTAATACGGTAATCAAGTCAATACAACAACGACATGCACGTCGTCACCTGTTCGATACGAGGAACTGTTAGCGCCGGGCTAACTTAACCATTATTTGCCGGGCAAAATTAACCAATTTTAGCCGGAAAATAATCGCCAACAACCCAGTTTACTGTCAATAATAATTCATTTTATTTACCGTATAGGTTTTTCTGTAGACGCCGGTGCGTTCACTCTTGTGGATTGCACAGAATATGTTTCACAGTTTGCACCGCGGAAACTGTTGCCTTTTATGGTTATAACCGTTGCTGTGTCGAAGATCCTATCCAGCGCACAGAGCAAGGCATCATCTTCATTAAAGTTGCCACGCCATTCCGAAGGGTTCTTGTTGCTGGTAAACACAATATTGAAGTTTCCTTCTTTGTTGTACCGGCGGTCTATCAGATCGAAGAACAGCCTTGTGTTTTCCTTGTCGAATTCACAATGGCCTACCTCATCGATTATCAGGCAGGAAGGACGTACCAGGCTGTTCAGAACAGAGGCGGTCTTCCCTGTACGACGGGCAGTCGTAAACATATCGCGGAGTTCGGACATTTTAATAAAATACGTCCGCAATCCCTGCTGGCAACATTCGTAGCCAAAAGCCTTCGCCAAATGTGTTTTCCCTGTGCCAGCGGGTCCAATAAAAGCCAGGTTCTTATGTGCATGAATGGCAGCCAGCGTCTGCAGGTTTCGTATCTGCTCCACATTCTTTCCCCGGAGAACAGAAAAATCAAAGTTCTGGAATGTCTTTGGATTTTTCAGTGGTAACCGGCTGAAACGTAATAAGGCCAAAATCGTATTGGCTATCTTTTTCCGCTGCATGTGTTCAAAGACAAGCGCAACTGCCTGAGCTGCTTCTGCAGACAAGGCATGTTCCTCTGCTAACTGCGCAAATTCTTTGGCAGAAAAAGGCAGCTGCAAAACGCCACAGCTTTTTTCAATCGTCTCGAACAGATTCTCATTCATCCAGATCACCGCCTTTGTCGAAATTGAATTTCTCAAAAGACAGGCTGGATACAGGTGACGGAAGTTCCCGTATCTCTGTTCGGACAGGAGCTGTAGGAAACTCTTCCGGTTGCCCCGAATTTGCGTACTGGTCAGCGCAGTAACGATCCTTTTTACTCCAGGTCACAGAATGTGTCACCAGTAAGCTTCTCGTATCGGCTGAGTAGACATACAGATGTGTATCTTCACGTTGCACCCGTACAAGGGAACCTGTGTAGCGGAAAGGAACCCCGAAACGCCTTCCTTCATAATCTACAAACCCATCAAAGGAAATCTTCCGTAATGGGCAAAGGTAAAGGCGTATCGCCTGTGTTTCTACCAAAGAGGAAACAACCTTGCTGCACGCTGTAGTATGAATCTGAAGCGGTATGCAATCTGTAGCCCTGTGGTACATGGAATTCTGCTCATTGCACCAGTCCAAAGCAGACCGGTTCAAATCGGTTACATCCAAAAATGTACGCCCGGGCAGAAAGTTGTCTTTCACAAAGCGTACCAGCCGCTCCACTTTTCCTTTTGTAAAAGGATGGCGCGGTTTGCATAACCTGGTTTGAAAGCCAACGGCTTTCATGAAATCTTCATAGTCTTTCTGCCAAACAGGGTGCCCCTCATGGTCGCGTTTTATCACAACACTTTTCATGTTGTCAGTTAAAACATACTTGGGGACTCCCATATAACGGAAAGCATGGAGCATTCCAATAAACAGATTTTCCTGTTTGGCATTGGGGAAAAATTCGATATAACATTGCCCGCAATGGTGGCAGATCATGGCAAAGCAGGCACATTTTATAGTTGGCCCGTAATCTGTGACAACATTGACAAAGCCCCAGTCCATCTGGTATGCTTCGCCAGGCTCTGTGCTAAAACGTCTGCCCCGGTTACCCTGTGGAGCGACCTGTTGCCGTTTTGGCGGCAGCAGATACTTGTGAGCAAAGATATAATCTTTTACTATGGTTATGCCACCGGGATACCCCTGGCGTTTTAAACATTCAAAACAGACCGACGAATTCTTGATTCCCTGTTTTAACAGATTGTCAATAATTGAGACATAGCCATCCAGAATAGATTTTCTTGCTTTTTTGCTATGGGTTACCGGTTTAAATCCATTCTTTTTGAGCCGGCGGAGCTTAGCTCTGGATATTCCGGTACGTCTCTCCAACTCTGAAAGGTTTACTTTCTCGAGCCGGAAAGAATTGCCCTGTTCAGATTTCATTTCTTCCAAGGCTTGTGTTATAATAGGATACAAGCCATTACTGATTACAATCTCTTTCATTAACCCTCCTTCACTGAATTGTTGGCACATACAGTGTAAAGGATTTGAAAGAAAAATGTAATGGCTTTTTTATTTCGGCCACAATTGGTTAAAGTATTCCGGCTACAATTGGTTATTATCGCCGGCGTTTTAGTGGCTAAAAAATCCCGGCGCTAACATCCTTAAGGTATTTCTGCAGTGACAGTCGGTCTTCGTAAGTAAAAAAAGCAGACAGGGTATCCTCCGTTTCCGCCGCCAACCAGTTGAGGATACCGCAACAGCGATGCAATTCGCAAGAAGGGCTGTGGATTTATGGATAACCGGCACGAAGTTG
>JAFTZZ010000141.1 GCA_017460905.1 Acidaminococcaceae bacterium
AATCCCATGCTATAAATAAAAAGCAAGGGCAAGTCAAAAAACAGATTGCCCCCGAAGAATCCCAAAGAGGTCGTCTGTAAAACCAATATGATAAACGCAGCTAAAGGCCATGACCACATCTTCATGGTTTTACCTCTTTTATTTCCTTTTCAATACGCCGTTTCACGTCTTCCCGCAAAACGATAAACACACGGTCCAGATGGCTGAGATTCGCCGCCGGTTCAATCTGTACCAGCTTCTGCAGTCCGGTAACGTCGTTCTCTACGCCACTGACCCTGCCAACATAGAGTCCGGAAGGAAACTTTCCGCCGATGCCGCTGGTCACCAGCATATCCCCGATGACAACATCGTCATCCCGTCCGAAATATTCTGCCCGCAGCAGCGAACGGTTCGTTCCCTGCCCCGTCAGGACACCGACAGCCCGGGACTCCCTGCGCAGCACCTTTATCCCTATGCGGGACTGATTGGATGAAATCAGCATAAACCGGCTATAATGTCTGTATACCTGATCCACAACACCGGCAATCCCTTCGCTGGACGTAACGACCATATCCGGCCGCACACCGTCAGCCGCGCCTTTATCCAGGAAAAAATACTCGTGAAGATCGCCCAGGCTGATCCCAATCACGCGGGCAGGCAACAGGGCCAGCTCATCCCTCTGTTGCCGGTAACCGGCCATAGCCAGTAATTCCCGGTTTTCCGTTTCCAGCAGCTGCAGCCTGTACTCTGCGCTACGAAGCGAATCCAGCTCTGCTTTCAGGCGCCGGTTCTCTTCCTGCAGCGTAGCATTCAGACGACGGTCATCCCGAAAGGCGGCTATCTGGTCGCTGACATACCGGACGGTGTCATTAAACGGCAGCAATACAGTATTCACAGCCGCATTGACCAACGGAAACCGCCAGCGCTGATGCACCGACAGAGCCATGCAGGCGCACAGGCCCAATACTGCTAATACGGTAACAAAGTGCTGCTTTTTCATATCCAGCTTCCCCAGACAACAGCTTACAGCTTGCTGCTGGAAGCCATAAATCCTTTCTTATATACATCAATATTTTCCACACAGATACCGGTGCCCAATACAACGCAGGCCAGCGCTTCGTCGCTGACGTATACCGGCATCCCGGTCTCCTTGCTGATCAGTTTGTCCAGATTCCGCAACAGGGAAGAACCGCCTGTCATGATGATCCCGTGGTCAATAATATCCGAAGCCAGTTCCGGCGGCGTCCGTTCCAGCGTATTGCGCACCGCGTCCACAATATTGGAAACCGGTTCCGCAATGCCGGTGCAGACCTGATTGGCATTGATCGTAAGATTCTTCGGCAGACCGCTGACCAGATCGCGCCCGCGGATCTCCATGGTATCCGGGTTATCAACAAACATCGCCGTGCCCAGCGTAATCTTGATCTGCTCCGCCGTACGCTCCCCGATCAGCAGGCTGAAGGTCTTGCGGATATAACGGGAAATCGCGTCATCAATAGCATCCCCGCCGGTACGGATGGAACGGGACACAACGATACCGCCCAGAGAAATCACCGCAACCTCGCAGGTACCGCCGCCGATATCAACTACCATGCTGCCTGTCGCTTCCTGGACCGGAAGCCCGGCGCCGATGGCCGCAGCCATCGGTTCCTCAATCAGATACGCTTCCCGCGCGCCTGCCTGGATGGCCGCATCTACCACCGCACGCTTTTCCACTTCGGTCACGCCGCTGGGAACACCCACAACGATGCGGGGGCGGATCAGCGAATGAAAGCCGATGGCTTTATGGATAAAATATTTCAGCATGGACTGGGTAATGTCAAAATCCGCAATCACCCCGTCCTTCATAGGACGGATCGCAATGATATTGCCCGGCGTACGGCCGATCATCTGCTTGGCTTCCGCGCCGATCTCCAGCACTTCGTTAGTCTCGCTGTCTACAGCAACGACTGAAGGCTCCCGGATAATGATCCCCTTGCCCTTACAATGCACCAATGTATTTGCAGTTCCCAGATCAATTCCCAAATCGTGGGAAAACCGTCCGAATAAATTAAACATAGCTTTCTCCTTGCAATCACCAGCATAAAATATAAAACACAAACAATCCTTTATGTTGTCGCCAGATACTCATACAAGATAAAATTTAAAAAAGTTATAAATCACCGTGTTCTTTAAAGCTGTAATAACAGCCGTCCCCGATCACCAGATGATCCAGCAGCGGAATGCCCAGAATGTTGCCCGCTTCCTCCAGGGCGCGGGTCAGGTTACGGTCCTCCGTGCTGGGATACGGATCCCCGGAAGGATGGTTATGGGCCACCAGGATACAGGCTGCATGGGCCACCACCGCCGGCGCAAACACCTCGCGGGGATGCACGACCGCGCTGGTCAGCGAACCTTCCGCAATCTGTTCCGTCTTGATGACCCGGTTTTTGGTATTCAATAACAGTACTACGAACTTTTCGTGTGTCTCGTTCCGTAGTCTGCCCATCAGATATTGCGCTCCGTCACCCGGAGAGGTGATATGCTCGGATTCAACTGCTGATGCGCAGGCTATTCGCCTTCCCAGTTCCATGGCCGCCAGGATACGGGCCGCCCTGGCATTGCCCAGGCCCTTGATGTGTTTGAATTCCTGTACCCTTTGCCAGCGTGCCACCTGCCGGTAGAGCCCTTCCCCTTTTGTCATCTCTTCCGCAATGCGCAGGGCGGAATGCTCCTTCGTGCCGCTGCCGATCAGCACGGCCAGCAGCTCCGCGTTGGACAGCACCTGGGCTCCCATACTGCAGAGGCGCTCCCTGGGCCGGTCTTCCATACTCAGATCTTTAATTTTAAATTCCGTCAAAATCCCACTCCTTTTGATTTATAAATTTCAGCTTTATAGGATTTAAATCGCTGATTCATACATCATGCGGAAAGCCTTGCGCATTTCCTGATAAACGTTGCCCGCCAGTTCTGACGGGCAACGACAGTAATGATCCATATAAATCCTGCAGCTCCTCAGCGGCCGCTGTACAGGAACGATTTCGGCTTTTCCGCCATCTCCTCCGCTTCCTCGTCCGTATTGATCTGGAACTCGATGGGCTCCAGCTCCGCAACCGTAAGCTGCTCCTTTTTACTGATGGCGTCGCGGCGGAAAATCTTGATATAGTTATAGGCGATGAACAGCCAAGCAATGATACTGCCGCCCACAAAGGGCCAGAACCAAAAGTCCATTCCGAAATAGCCCGCCAGCGCATAGCCGAAAATACCGCCTGCCGCCAGACACAAAATCGGCAGGGCGATCTGGAAAATCTTGGCTTTCTTTTCGTCCACCTTACGGTATTCAATGATGACATTATCTCCCGGGTGGGCGCTGATGGGATTCCAGCAGTCAATGTACGCCCGCAGCCCCCGCTCTGTGGTCTCCTTGAAATTCACCCGTACCTTGGCCCGTTCGCCATGGGTCTCTATTACCGTTCCTTTAATCACTTGAAAACTCCTTTTATGACATATCTGTAAATATTACGCGGTAAAAACCGCGTAAATAATATGCTTCTCCGTTGTAATATTCCTTACGAATAGGGATAAAAGCAAATATAGCCGATCGCAATCGCAAAGATCAGGCCGTACATAGCTAATGCTACTGCCAGTCCTTGAAAAGTGCGGGGATAGCCAAAATTCAGGTATTCGCCAAAAATACCGCGCCGGTTCAGCAGCGTATAATTGGTGCGCCTTTTAAACCACTTCGCCTTCCGTTCGCTTCCCAAAAGCCGCGCAGTAATAATAATAATGATAAAAGCTAGGAAAAACACGGTGAACAACCGCCCCGTAATCGCCTGCGCAGATACACTTGACAGATCAACCACGCAACATCCACTCCATTCTGTTTAATCGCATACGTTGCAAACGCGTCATTAAAATTCCAGGTATTTGTCCGGCATCAGG
>JAFTZZ010000142.1 GCA_017460905.1 Acidaminococcaceae bacterium
AAAAAATGCGACACTCCATTTCCTGCCGTACCGCGTTTTTCCGATTGCAAAAGGCTCTGTGAGAGGTTGATGCCGCCGCACATGGCAATACAATGAACGGACGTAAACAGTCCTGTGACAAACAACATGCCGTAGCCCATCCCGGTATCCGCAAGCTGTCCCGGCGTCAGCTTATTTAAAATACCGTGGGATTCCAGCAAAACAAACAGTACCACAATGACGGCTAATGTTGCAGTAACGTTTGCAAACTGCGGAGCAGCTGCTTTTCCCGGTTGAATCACCCGGTAATCCAGATTTTCGATAATCGCAACAATCTGCTCACGGGATATCCTTGCATCATCATATTCAATATCCGCCGATCCCCTGATATAGCTTACGGCGGCCCTGGTTACTCCTTCTGCAGCACAAATTCCTTTCCGGATTTTATGCTCGCAGTTTACACAGGTCATGCCGTCAATGCGAAAATGGATCTTTTGAATCATTTTTCAGTCCCTTTCGGTGTCAATAATACCATATCGGTACGATTTGCAGATTTTATATGGCTGCACAAAACTGGCTCCTCCCAAAAAACAGGAGGAGCACTGATTCCGGTTTGCAAATCAGCCGGATACTGCCTTTTGCATCCGTTCCAGCGCCTCCTGCAATACGCTGCGGGGACAGGCTGCATTGATACGCTGGAACCCCTTGCCCGCCGCGCCGAATATGGCGCCGCTATCCAGCCAGAGGCCGGCTTTCTTTACAATGAGTTCTTCCAGCCCGGAATTACCGAGCCCCAGCCCGCGGCAATCCAGCCATAACAGGTAGGTCCCCTCCGGCTCGATCAGTTTGATCTGCGGAATATGCTGCTGCAAAAATGTTCTCGTAAATTCTATGTTTTCACGCAGGTACTGTTTTACTTCTTCCAGCCAGGGAATCCCCTGCTGATACGCCGCTTCACAGGCAACCAGTCCCAGCGTGTTCAGCTGGCTGTACCCTGCCGCGTTGATTTCATGCTTGAATTTTCTGCGCAGCGCATAGTCGGGAATAAAAATATTGGATACCTGCAGGCCTGCCAGATTGAAGGTCTTGCTGGGTGATGTGCAGATAACGGCATTCTCTGCAGCTTCTTCCCCCAGCGAAGCGTACGGGATATGGGGCCGCTCCATCCAGACAAAATCCTCGTGAATTTCATCTGCTACAACGATTACATTATGTTTCCGGCAGATACCGGCAACCGTTTCCAGTTCTTCCCTTGTCCATACCCGTCCTGCCGGATTATGGGGACTGCACAGCAAAAACAGCTTTACATCGTTTTCGATAATCTTCTGCTCAAAATCCGCAAAATCAATTTCATAACGCCCGTCTTTCAGGATCAGATCGCTGCTCACCCGGCGCCGGCCGTTATCCAGGATCACCTCGCTGAACGGATAGTAGACCGGCTGCTGGATCAGCACTGCGTCGCCAGGTTCCGTAAAGGCTTTGACTGCCATGGCCAGCGCAAACACCACGCCCGGCGTCTGCAGCAGCCAGTCTTTCCGGATCTGCCAGTGATGCCGTTCCCGAAACCACTGCTCCAGTACGCGGTACAGCCGTTCCGGATCCGCCTCGCTGTAGCCGAAAATACCGTGAGCCGTCCGTTTCTGCACGGCCTCTATGACAGGCGGGGCCGTCGGAAAATCCATATCCGCTACCCAGAGCGGCAGAATATCCGCCGGGTAACCGCGCCGCACTGCCGCGTCAAATTTCAGGCAGTCTGTATTGCGGCGGTCAATGATTTGATTAAAATCCATTAAAGCAACCTCCATGTATCTGCTGTTTCATAATTAAAGCTTCCTGCAAGACATAACGCCTTTGCAAATCTGGCACTCTTGCTTCCACAAAACTTACGCTTCCTGCGCAGCCGCAGCGAACGCCTGCTCCAGGTCCGCAATAATGTCTTCCGGCGCTTCCAGTCCGACAGACAGGCGCAGCAGACGCTCATTGATGCCCTTGGCCAGCGCTTCTTCCCGGGGCACGTCGGAATGGGTCTGCAGCAGCGGATAGGTCAGCAATGTCTCCGTACCGCCCAGGCTTTCCGCAAACAGAACCAGCTTCAATTCAGAGAGAACGCTCCGGGCGAACGCTTCCGAATCCGTTTCAAAGGAGATCATGCCGCCAAAGCCGCTGACCTGACTGGCGTTGACATGATAACGAAGCGACTCCTCCAGTCCCGGATAAAACACCTTTTTGACCTGCGTCTGCCGCTGCAGCCATTTCGCAATCTGCAGCGCCGAAGACGCATGCCGTTCCATCCGCAGGGACAAGGTCTTCAATCCCCGCAGCAACAGCCAGCTGTCAAAGGGAGAAAGCACCGCTCCGATAGTATTCTGCAAGAATTTGATCCTTGCCGTATCTTCTTCGTGTTTCGTCACCAAAATTCCCGCCAGCAGGTCATTGTGCCCGCCCAGATATTTCGTGCCGCTGTGCAGTACAATATCCGCGCCCAGCTGCAAGGGCTTTTGGAAATACGGCGTCAGGAATGTGTTATCTACGATTACTTTCAGGTTTCTTGCGTGGGCCCAGGCGCTGATGGCCCGGATATCCGTAATCTGCATGGTAGGGTTGGACGGCGTTTCAATGTATACGGCTTTCGTCTCAGGCCGGTACGCTTTTTCGACCGCCTCCAGATCGCCGGTGTCCACTTCGGTATAGGTCAGTCCGTTCTTACGGGAAACGGCATTGAAGTACCGTATCGAACCGCCGTATAAATCGGCCGTAACAATAAAGTGGCCGCCCGGCTCGAACAGTTCCAGCAGGCAGGCAAGCGCCGCCATGCCGGAAGAAAACGCGAAGCCGTTCGTACCGCCCTCCAATGCTGCCAGGCAGCGTTCCACACTTTCCCGCGTCGGGTTCTGGGTGCGGATGTAATCATAACCGGTGCTTTGCTGCACACCGGGGTGGGCGTATGCTGTTGATGTATAGATCGGAGCGGTAACGCTCCCTGTACAGTCCGGGCTGTATCCGCCGTGCACGCATAATGTCGAAAAATCCATGTTCATTTCTCCCCCTCATTTTTATAATTCCTAATTCATATAGGATAACTATGTTATTATATACTACACGTTTCTCCCCGATTTGTCAATGAAAAAAGAAGCCGGACAACAGAACCTGAAAGCATATTCTTACGAAAAAGTGACGGATTACTTTCTATGCCTGCCAGACGTAAATTCATTTAACCTGTATTTCATTAGCAAAACACTCTTGCCTAACCAAAGGATAGATGATAAAATAACAAAAGTCACAAATAATACAGATTTAATAGGATTTGCAGAGACCGCAACTACGGATCCCCCTGATTACGCTGGCGCCGTTCACTGCAAAACAGTTACATTGTGTAAAGGAAGCGTTGCGAATGCTGAATCAGTTTTCACGAACCCAGTTATTATACGGAAAAGCTGCCATGGATTGCCTTGCCGCCTGCCGCGTCGCCATCTTCGGCGTCGGCGGCGTGGGCGGTTACGTTGCGGAAGGTCTGGCCCGGACTGGCATCGGCGCCCTCGATCTGATTGACGATGACCGCATCTGCCTGACCAATATCAATCGGCAGATTCTGGCGACCCGTAAGACCGTTGGAAAATATAAGGTCGATGTGGCTGCCGAGCGCATTGCGGACATCAACCCGGACTGCAAGGTTAAAACCTATAAGCTTTTTTACCTGCCGGAAACGGAAGATCAAATCAACATGCAGGAATACGATTATGTGGTAGACGCTATCGATACGGTGACCGGAAAGCTTGCCATCATCGTTAACGCCAAAAAGGCAAATGTGCCCGTCATTTCCAGCATGGGCGCCGGAAACAAGACCAATCCTGCCCTGTTCAAGGTGGCCGATATCTACCAGACCTCCGTCTGCCCCCTGGCCCGGGTCATGCGGCGGGAATGCCGGAACCGGGGCATTGATTCGCTAAAAGTCGTCTATTCAGAAGAAAAACCGGTCCGTCCCCTTGCGGATCTGTCCATCAGCTGCCGTACCAATTGCATCTGCCCTCCGGGAACGGAGCGGAAATGCACTGTACGCCGGGACATTCCCGGATCGACCGCCTTCGTCCCCTCAGTCGCCGGCCTGATCATCGCCGGTGAGATCATCAACGACCTCACCCGGGCGTTTCGGGAAACCCCTCCGGACACATTATAAAAAACAAAGCTCCGAATGCTGCCTGTTACGCAGGCAAGTGCATCCGGAGTTTTTTTATGCGCTTTTTACTTCCATATTTTTTTGTATTTACCAAAACAAAACTGACAGCGCCGTGCAGCGGCACACTGTCCGGGCGGAAGCCGTAACGGCTGCGTACCCTTCAAATCATGTATTCCGGAGGCAGCACGCGGCTCAGGAACTGGCGCGTCCGCTCTTTTTCCGGTTTGGAGAATACACGCTCCGGGTTTCCTTCTTCCACGATAACGCCTTCTTCCATAAAAATAACGTGGGTCGCGATTTCCCTGGCAAACTGCATCTCATGGGTGACGATCACCATGGTCTTCCCTTCCTTTGCCAGCTGCCGGATAATCGTCAGCACTTCACCGATCAGCTCCGGGTCCAGCGCAGAGGTCGGTTCATCAAACAGGATCACTTCCGGCTCTATGGCAATCGCGCGGGCAATGCCGACGCGCTGCTGCTGCCCGCCGGAAAGCTGCGAAGGATAATAGTCGTACCGGTCAGACAGGCCAACCTTATCTATCGCCTTTTTCGCAATCTCAACCGCTTTTGCTTTTTCCACTCCATGTCCGTAGACCAGCCCTTCAGTAACATTTTCCAGTACCGTCTTATTGTTGAACAGATTATAGTTCTGGAATACGAACGCCGTCTTTTTTCGCACGTCATTGATCTGCTTTCTGGTGACGGTATCGTAATCCAGTGAAATCTCATCAAAATCAAGATGTCCCCTGTCCGCCTTTTCCAGAAAATTGATGCAGCGCAGCAGCGTCGTCTTCCCGCTGCCGCTGGGACCTAAAATGACAACCACGTTTCCTTTGTTAACAGTGAGGTCTATTCCTTTCAGCACTTCATGCTTATTAAAATTTTTGAAAATTCCGGTAACCTTTAACATAATCTATCCCCCAACTGTTAAATTTGGAACCGCTGTCCAAACCGCATTTTTATTTTACAGCCGCCGCTTTATCCCGCACCCAGTTGAACCGCTGTACATCGGTATCTTTGGGCACTGTGCAGTCCGCCCCTAAAATTACGCCGACAGTTCCGGCTTCCTGCAGCAGGCGCTCTGTTTCCTGCTCAATTTCCGCTTTGGTGCCCACGTAAATCACGTCTTTAGCCGTCTGCCCGAAGCCGCCGATGACAGCCCGGCCGCCAAACAGCTTTTTGCCCTCTGCCAGGGATACGCCTTCCAGATGCGCGGCCCAGTTTACAGCCAGGAACGGGTACTCTTTGTACCATTCCAGATGGTTCAGCACGCCTTCATAGCCGCAGATATGCAGGATATTTTCCGGATTCGCCCGGTTCGCCCCTGCCAGAACGGCAATTTCACCGGGCGCTATATAGGTTTGATAAGCGTCTGCCGTCACAACATCCTTATTTATGTTGTTGACCGAAAGATAAATTCCGTCCACGCCGCCGTCGCGAATCAGCGCTTCCGCCAGCGCGGCATAATCTTCCGCGATTACATCCAGCACTTTTTTCAGTGTTGCGGGATCCTCACGCAGGAACACAGCCAGATCTGCCTGACCGCCAGCTTTTGTCTGCGCGAAGTTCAGCGTACGGGCCGGGGCAAACAGATTATAAAACAGTTTGATCTCGTTTCCGTAAGCGCTGCTCAGCTTCTTCGCAAACGCCACCTGATGGGTGAACCAGGGGGATTCTTTGCCAAGGGGCCGGATATCCGCTGCCTCTTTAATGGATTGAATCGGTTTGGTAACAGCCGGATTCGGATACTGGAAAAATCCATCCGTCATGATTTTCACAAAATCCGGGCGCCAGGCTTCGATAAAACGCCTGTGCCCTGCCAGATTCTGTTCTTCCAGCGCAGGATCGCTGACCGCGTCTATATTGCGCTGGTCATCCAGAAAATGAAACCAGAAGCCGACAGGTACGCGGTCAACCGGTTTATTATGTAAAGCAGCTTCTACTAATTCACGTTTAGTCTGTGTCATGTTTATTTCGTCCTTCCATATATATTTATGTTTAATTACCGCACAACGGCGGTTCAGCCGCTGATCTGGGATGTGTGCCGGAACCGTCCGAGATGCTTCTCCGAAATCCGGAATGCGATCTGCACCAGCGAACACACGATGATATAAACCAGAAATACATCCAGATACGCTTCCACGTAATTATATCCGTAGGATGCGGCAATCTTGCCTGTAGCTGTTATGTCCTGTACTGCCATCATAAAAGCCAGCGACGTATTCTTGATCAGGGTGACCGTAACATTACAGAGGCTTGGCAGCGCCGTCACCAGCGCCTGCGGAATCAGGATGCGCCAGTAAATCGTCCGGCGGTTCATGCCTACCGACAGCCCCGCTTCTATCTGCCCGTCTCCCACGCTGCCCAGCGCAGACCGGAACACTTCCGACAATACCGCAATTTCACTGAAGGTAAAAATAATATAGGCATAC
Organism: Acidaminococcaceae bacterium; assembly: GCA_017460905.1. Lineage (GTDB taxonomy): Bacteria > Bacillota > Negativicutes > Acidaminococcales > Acidaminococcaceae > Succiniclasticum. The sequence continues at coordinate 6,586 of JAFTZZ010000142.1, forward strand.
CAGATCGTATCCAGGTCAAAGATGTTGTACGCAATGCCCGCCTGTTTAAACAGGTAGTTCAGCAGACTGGGCAGCAGGCTGTAGACCAGCAGGATCTGCAGAACCATAGGGATGCCCCGCATTACCGAAATATAAGCGGAAGCAAATTTCGCCGCATACGGTACGGCATAGATCCGCGCCAGCGCCAGCAGGAACGCAAAGGGCGTTGCCAGCAGCAGCGTCACCGCTGTCAGCTTGAGAGTGACCGGTATAGCCTGCAGCAAAAGCCCGAAGGTCCTGACCATAAATTCATAATTCAATTCCATTTTACGTCCGCCCTCTTTCCGGTCTTGTTTTCTGCGGCAGCAGCTTTTGTTCCAGCAGCAGCACCGACCTTGTAATCAGAAGGGCCAGCCCCAGATAGACCAGCCCTACTGCAATATAGACCTCCAACGCGGAGCCGCCATACTGGCGGGAGATGATCAGGTTGCCTTCCCCCAGAAGATCGACCAGCCCGATCGTATAGGCCAGCGAGCCTTCCTTCATAAGATTCAGCACCGAATTCCCGAAATTCGGCAGCGCCACTACCGCGGCCTGCGGCAGAACGATCCGCCGCAGGGCGGTAACGGGGGAGAGTCCTATACTTACCGCAGCTTCATACTGCCCATGGTTCACCGACAGGTAAGCGGCACGCATGACTTCTGAGCTGCTGGCTGCATATAGCAAGGTAAAGGAAATGATTACAAAGACTGCCCGGCTTAACCCGTTAATGTCATAATCAAAGGCTTCCAGGAAAAATTTGGGCAGTCCGTAAAAGACCAGAAACAGAAGAACAATGGACGGCGTACAGCGCAGAATATACGTATAACCTGTAGCCAGACTCCGTATCACCCGCCCGCCGCTGATTTTTCCCCAGGCGATCAGTCCCCCCAGCAGGCTGCCGAAAAAAATTACAGAAACCGTAACACCCAGCGTTACGCTCAGGTACGGGAAGACCTCCGCAAAATACTGCGGAATCAGCTGAGGTTCAAACGGGCGCATCTTCTATCACCTTTCTTCTTTTCCGTCGCCTTTGACAAGCTTGAAGATATCAAAGCCGAAGTATTTGTTTTCCAGCTCCAGGAGCTTTCCGCTCTTCTGCAGCTTTTCCCAGACTTTATCGTAATCGTCGGCTATCTGCTGGTCCTTCTTATTGAACAGCGCATAGGTGGGAATCGCCTGATGCCGTACATACGCCAGCTTATCTTTGAATTTATAATATTTGCCGGTTTCCTTTTCTACGTTATTGACGTGATTGAGTTCAATATTGAAATACCCGTCATAGCGTCCCTCCAGCACCCAGGTGTACGCGTCCGCCACCTTGAAGTTTTCGGAAGGAATCAGCTTGACCTGGTTGTCCGGATGTTCCCGGTTATACTGCTCTACCACAGCATACTGCGCATTCTGCGGCGCAATCGGAACTAACTTGCCTTTATTCCTGGCGAAGCTTTCCAGGTCTTTGATCTTCCCTTCATCCTCCTTGCGGAAAGTGATGCCGATCACGCTGGCCGCAATATAATGCTTCGGGAATATGAATTTATCCTTACGGGCTTTCGTATACCAGGCGCCTTTGACGCCGATGTCATATTTGCCGCTTTCCACGCCGATCAGCAGATCATCGTCTGAGGTCGGTATGAATTCGAATTTGTACTGGGGAAGCTCCGCGGCCACAGCCTGCAGCACCGCAACCTCAAACCCGTCCGGCTTATTATCCTTGTTGATAAAGCAGTACGGCACATAATCCGCGCGGTGCGCAACCTTCACAACCTTCTTCGCGCCGGCGTCCGCCGGTTTGTCCGCCTTATCCGCTTTCTTTGCTCCGCCGCAGCCTGTCAGAAGACCTGCCGTCAATAAAGAAACCGCTGCAACCGCCAATACTTTTTTCCAGTTATATTTCATAATTTTTACCCTCTTTCTGTAATCAGTAATGTATTCTGTTTTCAATTCAGTTAATTTTTAATCGCTATAATGAACGTTCAACATCGCCTGTTTTTCAGCATTTTATTTCCCCCCGATATTCAGGAAAACACAATTCCCTAAATACAAAATAAAAAAGCTTCCGCCTGTTTAGGACGAAAGCTTCGTGATACCACCTAACTTTATCCATACGTCACCATATGGACCTCTGCGAGTACTGATATACTCTGTACGCGCTAACGGGCGCCTCCCGGAAACCCTACCTGAAGAAACAGCCTGACGGATAACCTTTCGGGTTATGCTGTTCTCTCTCTTTCCTCTTTCGGATCTGCACGCTCCGGAACGCACTTCCGCTGTTCTATCCGCGCCCTTTTTCATCGTCCGGGCTCTCTGCTGCGTATTCAAACAGCTTACTCTTTTCCTTCATCGCAATAGATATAAAATTCAGTGCAGCTGCTCAGGCAACTGCGTCACAGGCCGATCTTTTTTTCTGTTTTGCCTGTTGCAACCAACTATAAACCTTTTATCATAGTTTGTCAATAGGAATTTAGGAAATTTATTTAAAAATTTTATTCTGCACATGCTATTTTATACTTGCTATTAAAATTATTTCTTTCAAGTTCTTGCGCATATTGACGATTCCCGTAATTCATTTCTCAAAAATATCATTTACGTTTAAAGAGACAGCACCATTCTCCAGCACAAAACAAGGAATCCCTATACGCCCCTCTGCGTGTATGGTATTAAACTGTTCGTCCGTATCACGGATATGCAAAAATTCCTTCAAATTAACTAATTCACCGGAAATATTTTTAAATTCATATATAATTTTCTTTTCATCCATCAATTGTAAAGCTGCCTGTGTACCTGGACAGTAATTGCTTCCGTAAACCGTTACTTTCCCCATCACACTCTTCCTTTCCATCACAATTTTGCATTAGCTATATTTCAGATTTCAAAACAGTCATATATTGTATTCCGGCACAAGATAGCGGCTCAGGAACTGCCGGGTACGCTCATTCTTCGGCAAACGGAATATCTGGCCGGGCGTTCCTTCTTCTAAAATTTTACCCTGTTCCATAAAGACAACTTTATCTGCGACTTCTTTAGCGAAATTCATTTCATGGGTAACGATCAGCATTGTAGTCGTATGGGTTTCCGCAATAGCGCGAATCGTATTTAACACTTCCGCCACCAGTTCCGGATCCAATGCAGAAGTCGGTTCATCAAAAAGGATAACACGGGGCTTTACTGCCAGAGCGCGGGCAATACTCACACGCTGCTGCTGACCGCCTGATAATTTTGACGGATAAACATCCTTTTTATCTTCCAGCCCGACTTTACGCAAAAGCTGTATACCATATTCTTCTGCATTTTTTCTGTCCATGACCTTGTTAGCCAACAGCGATTCTGTTACATTCTGCAGGCAGGTCCTGTTGCGGAAAAGGTTATAGTGCTGAAAGACCATCGCAGACTGCCGTCGCAGCAGATTCAGCTCCCGGGAAGAGTAGCTTTGCGCATCAATGCTCACATCACCAATTTTAATGTTGCCTTCCTCCGGTATCTCCAAAAAATTTAAACACCGTAGTAATGTTGTTTTGCCAGAACCGGAAGAGCCTAAAATCGCAACTACCTGTCCCTGCTCAGCAGTCAGGTCAACACCCTTTAAAACTTCCAGATCTCCAAATTTTTTACGCAGTTTTGTTATCTTCAACATTGTGTTAATCTCCTACCGATATCTCTGCATATATGCTTCCAAATGCTGCTGAAGTAAAGTCAGGACGACCACGAGAACCCAGAAAATAGCAGCTACCGCCAAATACGCTTCAAAGAACCGGAATGAGTCAGAAGCGATCAGTTTCGCCTGTGCAAACAAATCAACCAATCCCAGCGTAAATGCCAGAGAGCTTTCTTTGATAAGACTGATAAATGTATTACTCATCCCCGGCAATGCATTCTGAAAAGCCTGTGGCAAGATAATATGCTGATATGCATACACTTTGGAAATACCAACACCAATGCAGGCTTCCATTTGCCCATCATCCACAGACAGCAGGCCCGCCCGAAAAATCTCGGACAAATACGCTGCATTTTTCAAGCTTAATCCCAAAATAGTAGCTGATAACGCTTCCATTTTGGAAAAAATCGGAAAAATCTGCGGCAAACCATAATAAATCAGGAACAATTCCACAATGGTAGGAATGGAACGGAAAAAGGAAACATAGACTGCCGCGATCTGTTCCAGTACAGGAATCTGAAATTGTTTGACCAAGGCAATCCCCAGACCCAGAATACCAGCTAAAAACATCGAAGCTATTGCCAGAAATAAAGTAATTGGTGTGTATGGGATAATTTCTCTTAATACATCCAACATATACTTAATATCAAAAGCCATATCTTAATCGCTCCCTAATTCCGATTATCAAAATTTCAATCATTGTATAGTGATACGGCTGCCCTGAACATCCGGGGCAGCCGTTATTTCATACAAGTCAGAACTTCTTATTTTCCAGGATCAACGCTTACATCGGTCCCGTAATATTTTTCAGATATTTTTTTCATCGTTCCATCTTTTCTTAACCGCTGAAGTTCTTTTGTAAATTCATCATTCAGCTTTTTCCCCTTTTCATTTTTCAGGAAAGGATAAGCGGAAGGCCGTATTACAAACAGATCTCCAACCAACTTAAAGGGAAGATTTGCCTTCTTGATTGTAGCCACTAAAACATTTCTGGCATTAACATACCCGTCAACCCGCTTATTGATAAGATCATTCATGGCCCCATCCCGGTTTTCATAGGTTCGAATCTTGATGTTGCCATTTGGAAAAGCTTGTTCCACAACCTTGAGATGGTTGGAGCCGGCAACTCCGGCAACTGTTTTACCAAATAAATCTTTGGGATCGTTAATATCTTTATTATCCTTATGTGTTACAAATTGGGTTCCTTCATACAGAAACGGTTCAGAAAAATAATACTTTTCCTTACGGGGAGGAGTAATGGACACGTTATTGGCAATCGTGTCAATCTTTCCTGCATCCAATTGCCCAATCAGACCTGCAAAATCGGTATTGACCCACTCAACTTTATAACCCAGGTTTTTAGCGGCCAGTTCTAATATCTCCACGTCATAACCTGTTAACTTACCATTTTCCTTAAAAGAATCCGGATAGCTCACACCGGTGCAGCCGGCTTTTATTATCTTTTCCGGAGCCTGCGACGCTTTCTTTTCACCGCTGCTGCCGCAGCCGGCAATGAGCCCAACGGTAAAAATAGCCACAGCTAAAATTCCAATAATCTTTTTATTAATATACATATAATTGTGCCCCCTCATTATTCGATAAAATATCATATCGTATTACAGTCATTCCGCCGGAACGATGGTCCCTTTAAAGGTGTCCGCAATATATTTACGCACTCCCTCAGAATGGAACAGCTCCGCAATTTTCAGATAGGTTGCGTTATCTTTGTCCTTGCCCTTTACTGACAGGATCATAACCGCCAGCGGCTCATCCTTCGTCTCCCAGAACAGCCCCTGCTTCTGCACATCCAGTCCGCCGCTCATCACATAATTCATGGTAATGACGGCAGCATCCACATCCGGAAGGCTGCGGGGAAGCTGCGCCGCTTCCAGTTCCTTAAACTGGAACTTTTTCGGATTCTCCACCACATCTTTAGCCGTCGCCTTGAAGCCGACACCTTCTTTTAATTTAATCAGGCCGGCCTTTTCCAGCAGAACCAGGCCGCGTCCCCCGTTCGTCGGGTCGTTAGGAATCGCAATAACCGCGTTTTCCGGCAGGTTTTTCAAATCTTTATGCTTATC